>CAZIQW010000015.1:0-14370 GCA_964541585.1 uncultured Dehalococcoidales bacterium
CCATGGAAGCATATTTATGTTCCAGGCTGATGCTTTCCAGTTTTGTACGGTCGGAGTGATCGACCAGCAGGCGTATCTTTCCGTCATAGATACCCACAACGTCCATCCGGCTTTTTGTTATTTCCAGAAACTGTTTTTCAGGATAAAGATAAACCGGTATATGAATATTTACAATTGGGTCTTTCATTTAAAAATTGAATTTCGGAAATGCTTAGCGGCCATGATGAATACGATTAAATACTAACTGGATAGTCGTATAGTGAGTTTATTTGACAATCCGTTTTTTCGTTATTAGAATTAAAGTGAAACTTGAAATAAGTCAGGCCATCGACCTTGATAATACAGGGCGGTGAGCCATAAAGGTTGGCTATGGTTTTATTTATCCAGTCGCTTGGATCGGAGACGACCGAGACGGCATTGAGGCGAAATGTGGAAACTTGCCTTCTCCGGTCTCCGGAGAAGGTTTTTTTTGTGCCTTAATCGCATAAGTTACTTGAGTAAAAAGGAGTGTTTTTAGTGAGCAGTTCCCGGATGTGCGACCGGCCTGTGTCGCGATAATGAGCACTGTAAACTGAAAACTGATTACTGAGATGATGAGAACAGGTATAATGGGGGCCGGAACTGTAGGCACCGCACTGGCAGTAAGGCTGAGCCGTAGCGGTTATCAAATTGCCGCCGCAGCCAGCCGCAGCCGCGGTTCAGCTTCCCGGCTGGTAGAGATGACCGGGAGCGGCCGGATTTATGATACCCTGCAGGGTGTAGCTGATAATGCCGATTTTGTTTTCATCACCACTCCGGATGATGTTATTCCCGTCATAGCTAATGAGACCCGCTGGCATGCCGGGCAGTACGTGGTACACTGCAGCGGCGCCGATTCTCTGGATGTTCTGGAACCGGCCCGGATTGCGGGTGCGCAGGTTGGTTCCTTTCATCCCCTTCAGACCTTTGCCAGTATTCAAAAAGCGATAGATAATTTACCCGGCTCCACCTTTGCACTGGAGGCGGAAGGCGCCTTGCTGGATATATTGAAATCAATGGCCGCAGCCATCGATGGCCGCTGGATTAAACTGGGGGCGGGAGACAAGGCTGCTTATCATGCAGCAGCAGTCATGTCCTGCAACTACCTGGTCACCCTGGTAAAAATGGCTGCCGATCTCTGGGATACCTTCGGTATTCCGCGCGAGCAAGCCATACAGGCTCTGCTGCCTTTGCTCAAAGGGACAATTAACAACATTGAAAATCTGAGCGTCCCCAATGCTTTGACCGGTCCCATTGCCCGTGGAGATATCGGTACGGTACAAATCCACCTCAATACTCTGGAACAGACCGCTCCGGCGTTAATTTCGGCTTACTGTGAGATGGGACTTCAAACTATACCCGTGGCCCTGGACAAAGGCAAAATCAGCGAACGCCAGGCCGGAGAGCTAAGAGATATTCTGATGCAGTCACTAAAATCTAATAGTGAGAGGGAAGTTAAATGCGTATAATGCTGAAGAGTAAAATCCACCGCGCCCGTGTTACGGATGGTAACATAGCCTACGAGGGCAGTATTACTATCGACAAGAAACTGATGGAAGCGGCGGATATCCTCCCTTATGAGCAGGTACATGTACTTAATATCAATAATGGAGCCCGTTTCCATACCTATGCCATTGAGGGCCGGGAAGACGGCGGTGAGATTTGCCTGAATGGTGCGGCTGCCCGACTGGTCGCCAGAGGTGATATCGTCATCATCCTGACCTATCATGAGCTGGATGAAGCCGAGAGCCGCGGTTATCATCCCCGGCTAATCTATGTGGATGAAAATAACCGGATAGTCCGCACCAGTGGCGTCATGGATGAAGCCCTGAATAATATTTTGAGAGGCAACTGATGAAAATGAATGTAATCCGGGTAAAAGAAATGAAGCGGAAAGGCGAAAAAATCGCCATGCTGACGGCTTACGACTACTCCACCGCCAGAATAGTCGATGATGCCGGAATTCCTCTAATACTGGTAGGCGATAGTCTGGGAATGGTAGTCCTGGGGTATGAATCTACAATTCCGGTAACCATGGAGGACATGCTCCATCATACCAAAGCAGTGGTGAGAGGCGCAAAAAATTCACTGGTCGTAGCTGATATGCCCTTCATGACATACCACATCAGCATGGAGGATAGTCTGCGGAATGCCGCTCGTCTCATCCAGGAGGCCGGAGCTCAGGCTGTCAAGCTCGAAGGCGGGGTTACTATTGCCGATAAGGTCAGGAGAATTGTCGATTCCGGTATTCCGGTAATGGGACATATCGGCCTTACTCCCCAGTCCATTAATACGCTGGGTGGATACAGGATACAGGGCAAGACTCCGGAAGTAGCCAGAAGGCTGATTGATGACGCTCTGGCCCTGGAACAGGCCGGGGCTTTTGCGGTGGTCATGGAAACAGTCCCGTCTCCCCTGGCTGCCCTGATTACGCAGAAACTGACCATTCCCACCATCGGTATCGGAGCCGGTGCAGGCTGCGACGGACAGGTACAGGTAATTAACGACTTGCTGGGTTCTTTCAGTGACTTTGTTCCCAAACACGCTAAACAGTATACCCGGCTTTACGACATAATCAAAAATGCAGTAGTTGATTATAAAAATGAAGTCGAATCCAGAGCCTTTCCCACTGATAAACAAAGTTTTACCATGGATGAGAGCGTACTGGACGAGTTGAAATAACCTCTCGCTGATGAGATTGACCCCCGGTTTTCCTCTTGCTATCTAATGTCGGTTTAGTATAGTATTAGGCCAGATAATTATTTTTCATCCCTGCAAAGGGGGGAAAACTGTTCCTCCTTTGATGCCGGTTGAATACATGACAGCCAATCGTAATTTGCCCTTTGAAAAAAGCATCCTCCGGATTCCGGTAAAAGCCGGAAGGGATCTGGAAGAATATGATGACACAGGGTTGATAAAAAGCGAGGTCAAATATGAAAGTGATTGAAACGATTGCTGAAATGAGGAAAATCCGTCGGGAATTAAACGGGACTGTGGGTTTCGTGCCGACCATGGGCTATCTCCATGAAGGGCACCTGTCTCTGGTGAAGCGTTCCCGGGAAGCAGACGACTACACGATAGCCAGTATTTTTGTCAATCCTTCCCAGTTCGGGCCTGAAGAGGATTTTGAATGTTATCCCCGGGACTACGCACGCGACTTTTCTTTGCTGGAGAAAGAGCAAGCTCATTTTCTCTTTATGCCCCAGGCAACAGAGATGTATCCGGAAGGATTTGATACCTGGGTGGATGTCGGCAAGGTTACCGAGCTTCTGGAGGGGGCCATCCGTCCAGGACATTTCAGGGGTGTTGCGACCGTGGTGACCAAGTTATTTAATATTGTCAATCCCACCCGGGCTTATTTCGGACAAAAAGATGCTCAGCAATGCGTTGTAATCCGGAAAATGGTTAAAGACCTGAACATAAATCTGGAAATGATAATCGTTCCCACGGTACGGGAGCCGGACGGTCTGGCTATGAGCAGCCGTAATGTTTATCTCGCTCCTGAAGAGCGCCAGCAGGCCAGGGTAATATATGAAGCTCTCAGGACGGCCCATGCGATGTGGGTGGAGGGGGCGCGAGACCCGGAAGTGATAAAGAAAGCCATGTTAAAAATGATGCGGGAAAAGCCTCTGGCCACAGTTGATTACATCAGTATCGCCAGCCCCCAGACTCTCGAAGAACTGGAATGGGCTGAGCCTCATTCGATAGTGTCGCTGGCGGTCAGATTTGGCAAGACCCGGCTGATAGACAATCTATTTCTGGAATGAAGGGAGGCCAGATCCCGATAAACCGGATTTAATACCGGCGTCAATTCAGGCTACCTCGTGAATTCTTCTTAAAGATTGTTAAATATTGGATTAAGGAGAGGGGACATGGCAGTCCGGGATAAGGATATCCTGGAAATTCTAAAAGGGAATTATAACAAAGCACTGGAACTGATACCCCAAGAGCTTATCCAGGAATTCCAGCGACGGATTATCACGCCCGACGACTTAAAAGAATATGCTTCGTCTATTCTGGTGGCCATTCAATTCAAGGATGTGACCGCCTGCCTGGCCATACAGAACCGGGTAATAGAACAGTTTAATTTCAGGGGTTTCGGTACCAGGCTGGCACAGAAAGGTATAGACCCCTCCCTGGTTTATGAACAGCTTCTGGAAGGGTTTTTCGACTACAAGTAAAATCCTCATATGACACAACCAAACAATAACCAAATTACAAGAGACAATAACCAGGAAAATCTCAAATCTCAAATCTCAAATCTCAAAACTAAAAAGTTCAGGTTAAAATTTAAAAGTTGGAGCAAGGATATTTAGCTTCGAGTAACGCACGGGCTAAAAAATATCCTGCCAATTATTGGCAGGATATAATATTTAAGGTACCAAATTGCCTCCTGGATTCAGGGGTAACGATGAGCCCGGCTGGAGAGAGGGGAGTGGAATCGGTAAGGGATTTTGAAAAGTCTTCTGCCTTGTCAACCGGATAAATTCAGCATATCATGTTAATTAAGCAACTAATAAAGTAAACTCTCAATCAAGTCTACCAGTAATTTAAAAATCAAATCTCAAAACTCAAAAATCAAAAACATAACTCAAAAGTTAAATCCTGAATTGTCCGGATTATTGTACATTGTATCCTGGTTATTTCGTCTTTGGCTTTTGAATTACTCCTTCTCTCCTGTTTTCTTATTGGTAGTAGCGGTAGTATAAAATAATAGAGGTAATGCCTATGAATATCAAGGAAGCCGGACAAGAACTGGCTGAAATAATAAAAAAATACGATGCCGAATATATTGAAGTCCATCTTGAAGAAAGCCTGGCCAGTCATATCACCTACCGGGGTAAGGAACTTGAGTCGATTGATAAAACCCACGCGGTGGGGGGCAACGTTCGGGCTCTGGTTAAAGGCGGGTGGGGGTTTGTCAGCTTCAACAATCTGGACAGTTTATCCGGCAAAGTAGAGAAGGCTGTAGAGCAGGCCGGCTTTGTCAGCGGAAGTGACGCCAGAGTTGAGCCGCTCCGGCCGATAGTGGATACGGCAGGCGGTGAGAATCAGCAGAACCCGGTCAATATACCTCTGGCTGAGAAGAAACAGCTCCTGGATGAGTATAATGAGACCATCTGGAGCACCCCCAAGCTTCAAACATCGGTAATTGGATACAGTGACGGATACAAGAAGTATTATTATATAAATTCGGCTGGCAGTTTTATCGAGCAGGAAAGGGCTGATGTCACGTTGCGTACTACTGCCATCGCTGCTGAAGGGGGTGAAGTCCAGCAGTCGGGGCTCAGCCTGGGCAGCCGGGGCGACTTCAGCCAGATACAGGGTCTGCATCAACAGATAAGAGAGATGTCACTGCGGGCAGTAGATATGCTGTCCGCGCCCCATGCCAGAGGCGGTGAGTACACGGTGGTGCTGGACCCGATACTGGCCGGGGTGTTTATTCATGAGGCTTTCGGTCATTTATCCGAAGCCGACCATGTTTATGAAAATCCGCAGCTGCGAGAAATAATGACTTTGGGCAAAAAGTTCGGCAGCGATGAATTAAATGTAATAGACGGCGCAGCCGTGCCCGGACTGCGGGGCAGCTATAAATATGATGATGAAGGGGTGCCGGCGGAAAAGACTTATCTGATTCGTGAAGGGATTTTGACCGGCAGGCTTCATTCAAGGGAGACAGCGGCTAAAATGAATGAGAAACTCACGGGTAACGCGAGGGCCATCAGCTATCGTTATCCGCCCATCGTCCGTATGACCAATACCTACATCGAACCCCGTAATGTAGCTTTTAAGGATATGATAAGCGATATCAAAGAAGGCATTTACGTCAAGAACTGGTACGGCGGCACTACCAGTATGGAGATGTTCACTTTTTCCGCCGGAGAAGCGTACATGATACGCAACGGGGAAATAGCCGAGACGCTGCGTCCGGTGACCCTTACCGGGAACCTGTTCACCACCTTAATGAATATTGATGCCATCGGTGATGACCTGGACATGAACCAGGGTGGTGGCTGCGGTAAAGGCGGGCAATCGCCTTTACCGGTCTCAAACGGCAGTCCGCATATTAGAATTCAGCGCTGCCTGATTGGAGGCAGATAGTATGGAAATTCAAAATTCAAAATTCAAAAGTCAAAAGTCAGGACTGACTCCTCCAGGGGGAATGGATTCCGGAGGAGCGTCTTCCGATATCGAAGAAATCCTGGAACTGGCCCGCAAGGTATCGGAGGCAGCCGAAGTGTTCTATGCTGCATCGGAAGAAACACCGGTGCACTTTCAGGCCAACCATCTAAAGACTATCCAGAGTAAGCAGAGCACCAGCGTATCTTTGAGGATTATTAAAAACGGACGCCTGGGGTATGCCGCAGCCAGCGGCCGGGTGGATAATCAGAGCCTGGTCGATATCGCAGTGGAGACAGCTCAATTCGGCATGCCGGCTGAATTTGAATTTCCCTCAACAAGAGAATTCCCGAAGATTAAAATTCTAGATCCTGAAGTAGAAGCCGTTCCAGTTGCGGAGATGATAGAACTGGGCCAGAAATTAATCGACCCGGTAGTCCGGAATACTCCCGGCATTCTCTGCGATGCCGGGGTGTCTAAAGATACTTTTGGGATAAGGATTCTGAACTCCCGCGGCGGCCAGGCTGAATACCGGAAAACTGTATTCGGTTTGGGTATCGGCGGCACGCTAATCCGGGATACGGATATGCTGTTTGTCGGGGAAGGCCAGGAATCCTGCCGTCCATTAAGAGATACCGGAGCGATAACCGGTGTGGTACTCCGGCAGCTGGAGCTGGCGAAGAATACAGTCTCAGTTCCTACGAAACAGATGCCTGTTATATTCACTCCGGACGGTGCTGCCAGCGCGTTGATTCCGTCTTTGATGGCGGCTTTTAACGGCAGGCTTGTACTGCAAGGCGCTTCTCCGGTTGGCAAACGGCAGGGAGAGACGGTATTCGATACCCGGTTGTCCCTTTATGACGACCCTACCGTGGAGTATGCCCCCCACAGCCGTCCCTGTGATGATGAAGGTATACCCAGCCAGCGTAATTCTCTTATCGAAAAAGGAGTAGTGCGGAATTTCCTCTATGATTTACAAACAGCCGGACAGGCTGGAGCCAGGACTACAGGAAGCGGAAACCGGGGCCGGGGCGGACTGATGTCGCCTTCCCCCAGCGCTTTTGTAATTGAAACAGGAGAGGCGACTTTTGAGGAGATGGTGCAGGACATCGAAGAAGGGCTGGTAATAGAGCAGCTTATAGGAGCGGAACAGGGCAATATTCTGGGCGGGGATTTTTCCGGCAACATCCTGCTCGGATATAAAATTGAAAATGGGAAAATAGCCGGCAGGGTTAAGAACACCATGGTTTCCGGGAATGTGTACCAGGTATTAAAAGAAATTGCAGCCCTCGGCAAAGAAGCCAAATGGGTAGGCGGTTCTCTTCTTATACCCCATATATATTGTCCGGGATTAAATGTATCCAGCAAGTAGATTAAATTCGAAATTCAAAATAATAAATTCAAATGACAAAAACAAAGGTGACGGAATACGATTTCTGAATCTTAAATCCTGAATCATAGTTCACACATTTAAAATTTCTCATAAATTCCTGTTGCGAATTTCCCATTAACATTAGCCCTTGATGATGAATATAATGTAAAATAGTACATAGAAAATCTCAGTATAGTTAGGAATATCGAGCAAATGAGAAATTTAATCCGAGTATCTGCCCGTCCCAAATTGAATGAACCGAACCTGCTGGCAGCCTGGCCGGGTGTGGGCAATGTAGCGATTATCATTGCCACCTATTTAACATCCAAGCTGAACTTCAAAGACCTGGCAGAAATTGAGCCTTCCGGCTTTTTCGATCCGACAGGGGTACTGGTAGAGGACAGCATTATTGAGGCACCTCAATTTCCCCAGAGCAAGTTTTTCTACCGCAAGAACGAGAAAAGAAATGGCAGCGACCTGATACTGTTTCTGGGCGACGACCAGCCTGCAAGCAAAGGTTACGACCTGGCTAATTGCGTCCTGGATGTCGGCTTGAGGTTCCACGTGAAAAGAGTCTATACCTGTGCCGCAGCACTCACCCGAATTCATCATACGGAACAGCCCAAGGTCTGGGGTGTTGGCACCAATCAGTCTGTGGTCCAGGAGTTGAAGAAGCTCAATTTGAAGCAGAAGGGCAATCTGCAGATTGCCGGGTTAAACGGATTGCTGCTGGGAGTGGCGAAAGAAAGAGAAATCGACGGAGTATGCTTGCTGGGCGAAGTACCGGTGTATGCTTCCAGAATGCCCAATCCGATGGCCGCTTTAGCTGTACTCAGGGTATTGACCAGACTGCTCGATGTCGAGCTGGATTTTGTTGAACTGGCACGGGTAGCTGAAGAAACCCGGGAAAAAATGAAACAGGCTGCCGCTGAGGCTATGGGACAATATATTGATTACTTCACCCAGCCGATTTGGGAACAGGGACAGGAAGAAGACGAGGAAGGAGAGGAGGAATCATAGTAATTATGGAGGCGGTACCTTCCAATATCAAACAGGTAATTGACGACATGGCCAACGAGGAAAAGCCTCTGGCCAATACCAGTTTGACCGGGCTATCTAATATTAGTCCGGATGAACTGGGTTATTTTGACCGGGTGTGGCAGAACATCGATGTTGATCGCCGCCGGAAAATTGTCAACCGTCTGGTTGAACTGGCCGAGGAAAACTTCGAGTTAAACTTTGATAGTATCTTTAAAAACCGATTAAAAGACTCCGATGTTGAAGTGAAAGTAAAAGCTATCGAGGGTCTCTGGGAGAATGAGGAGACTGTCCTGATTACTCCCCTGATAAAAATGCTTAATGAGGACAGCTCAGAGGAAGTCCAGGCGGCAGCGGCTAAAGCCCTCAGCAAGTATGCCATGCTGGCGGAATTGAAAAAGTTGGGACCATCAAGCTCGAGTCGAGTTTCTGAGGCTTTGCTGGCGATTCTAACCGATAAGAATAAACCGAAGGAAGTCTGGCGCCGCGCTCTGGAGGCAGCGGCCCCGCTCTCTCTTCCCGAGGTTAAAAAAGCGATTGATGACGCATACAGCAGCAGCGATCCCAGACTTCGCAACAGCGCTATCTATGCGATGGGAAGAAATTGTGATTCATCATGGCTGCCGGTACTGATTAAAGAAATGACCAGCAACAGTGCGGATACTCGTTACGAGGCTGCCGGAGCTTGCGGAGAGATTTGTGACGAGGAAGCAGTTCCTCATTTAATCAAACTCTCCTACGATAAGGACCCGGAAGTCCAGCGAGCTTCTGTTGAGTCACTGGGGAAAATCGGCGGCAGCAAAGCCAAGCAGCATTTACTCAAGTGCCTGAACAGCCCGGATGAAATACTCAGTGAAGCCGCTGAGCAGGCTTTAAGGCAGATTGAGGCTGAAGAGGATACTCTTTTTTAAAGGATAGTTCTTGTCTTAAGTTTTAAATTAAAATGGAAATATGATTACCGGAAAACGAATAAGACTGAGATATAAAAGACTTTCGGATGCCAGAGAAGACTATATCTGGCAGACGGATGCTGAACTGGCGCAGCTGGATGCGGCTTCAACGTTGCAGATGACCTATCAGCAGTATCTCTCCGAATATACCTTTAACCTGTGTTATCCCAGTTTAAACCGCCACGAGTTTGCCATCGAGACCCTGGACGGGCAGCATATCGGCAATTGTGTCTATTATAATGTCAATTCGGCCGAAAGGAAGACCGAAATAGGTATTATGATAGGAGACCGCAGTTATTGGAACCAGGGATACGGGGCTGAAGTGGTGAGCATCCTTTTAGACCACATTTTTAAATATACCGACCTGGATAGTGTCTATCTGACGACGCTGACCTGGAACAGCCGGGCACAGAAATGCTTTAAGAAGTGCGGTTTCATTGAGTGCAGCCGGATTGTCAGAGATAAGCATACTTTCCTGCTGATGGCAGTTCAGCGGGAAGAATGGGAGAAACTCAGGGTTCAAGCTGCCTCCTCAATTCAATAATATCCGTAACCGGCGGCCGGCAGGTATAATTCTGACAAATGTATACGGCAGGTCGTCCATCTATCATCCGGGCGTTTTTCAGCAGAGATAAATCAGATGCAGATTCAAGGGCAGCGGGGTCGAACACGGCCATAACCTTATCCGGCAGCCATTTTGTGCATACGGTGTTCGTTAGTTCCCGAGTCTGGGGATTATCTTCAGGCCCCGCAATCACAATCTCCCTCGGAGCGGACAGGTAAAAATCCAGATTGCAGAGCCACTGGCTGTATCCCAGCGGCGCCATTCCCATGACTCCCTTGACAGAATCCAGCGCCCTTTCAGCCAGTTCCCGGTATTTCCTGTTTCCGGTTAAGACAGCCATCTTCAGCAGCGTCAGAGTAGCCGCGGAGTTTCCCGCGGGTAAAGCTCCGTCGGTATTGTTACGCGGTCGTACAATCAGATTCCCTATCCCGGCCGCCGTATCATACAGCAGTCCGGTCCCGGAATCCGCAAATAACCTGACCAGCGTCTCGGTCAACCGGACAGCTTCCTGCAACCATTTAACATTCAGGGTAACCTGGTTCAACGACAGAAAACCTTCGATAGTCAGGGCGTAGTCGTCAAGAAATCCGTCTATCCCGGTCTGCCCATCCTTAAAGGTATGTCTGAGCTTACCATCGTGCATCATTGTACCCAGGAGAAAAGAACCGCCGGATACGGCGGCGGACAGGTAATCCTGACGCTTCAAGACACAAGAAGCCTCTGCCAGTGTGGTCAACATCAGCCCGTTCCAGGACGTCAACACCTTCTCATCCCTGCCGGGTTTGAGCCTCTTCTCGCGACTGGCCAGCAGCAATTTGCGGGACTTCCGGATTGCATCCGTTTCTTCCTGAAGCTCATTCCGGTGCAGGATATTACGGCCTTCGAAATTACCTTCTGCTCTTACTCCGAAATAATCGATTATTTGCCGTGCCGAATCCTCCCCCAGGACTTCTCTGATTTCCCGGAGAGATCATAAATAATACCTGCCTTCCTCTCCTTCAGTGTCAGCATCCTGAGTGCTGTAGAATCCTCCCTGAGGAGACGTCATCTCCCTCAAGACGTAGTTCAAGGTCTCCTCAGCTACAAAAGCGAAGTTCCGGTTACCGGTAACCTGATAAGCATGAAGGTAGGCCCTGCCGAGCAGCGCATTGTCAGATAACATCTTTTCAAAATGCGGATACTGCCATTTGTCATCAGTAGCGTAACGGTGAAAACCTCCCCCAATCTGGTCAAAAATTCCGCCTGCGGCCATTTTCTCCAGAGTCAGCTCAACCATTTTCAGAGCCGCCTTTTCCCGGTAGCGGGTAAAATAGCGAATCAGGAACTCCAGGGACAGGGGATGAGGGAATTTGGGGGCGCCGTTAAAGCCGCCGTACCGGTCATCGAAACATTGTTCCAATGATGAAAATGCCTGTTGCAGGAGGCTCTCATTCAATGGTTCACTACTATCCCGCGGCGGACCGGACAGCACCTCCAGTAGCTGTCCGGCGGTCTGCTCGATAACGGCACGGCGGTGATGATAAGCATCAGCCACTGCCGTCAGGACCCTGGGAAATCCGGGGAAATTTTGCCTGTCTTCGGGCGGGAAGTAAGTTCCGCCGTAAAACGGCTTTCTGTCCGGGGTTAGAAATACCGTTAGCGGCCAGCCGCCGCTCCGTGTCATAGCCTGTACTGCTTCCATGTAGATATAGTCGATATCCGGACGTTCTTCCCTGTCGACTTTAATGTTGATGAACTTCTCATTCATCAGGCGGGCGATAGACTCATTTTCGAAGCTTTCCCGTTCCATCACGTGACACCAGTGGCAGGCTGAATAACCGATGCTCAGTAATATGGGCTTATCTTCTTGCTGCGCCCGGTGAAAAGCCTCTTCACTCCAGGGATACCAGTCGACCGGATTATCGGCATGCTGCAGTAAATACGGGCTGGTCTCCTGAACTAAACGGTTAGGCATAAAGGCCTCCCTGCCACCAATCTGTGAGGGACATCAAGGACCAGTGAATACAAAGATGCGTGGTCCCGCCGCTGTTCTTCTTCCCCCCGAAGAGGTGTCTACATTCAGTTTACAACATCTTCCGGGCAATCAGACTGGCAATGGCTTTGCGGTTTTCAAAAATTCCTTCCTGATAACGCAGGCAGCGGAAATCGCGAAACATGTCCAGCAGCTCGTTATATTTCAGCAGGAAATCCGGGTTCCGGGGTTTGCCAAACCGGACCTGGTCGATAGTAAAAGTCTCATAGACAACCATTCCGCCCTTCTTCAGTCCATCCTTTATCCCGGGTATGAGAGAGCGCTGAAGATAATTGAAGCAGATTATGACGTCGTAAGCCCCGGGTTTAATCCGGTAGTCTTTCTCCAGGTCGGCTGTTGATGCGCGGATATTCACATTGTTTACCTGAGCTGCTCGGAGGGCATTTTTAACGGCATTATCGGAGATATCCACCCCCTCTACTTCAAATCCCAATTTAGCCAGGTAGATTGAATTCCGTCCCGAGCCCATGGCGATATCCAGGACCTTTCCGGTGGGTAATAAGTGTACATGGTCTGCCAGAAACCGGGATGGCTGGAAGTCATCTTCGTGTTCAGAATGCAGAGCTGCTACTTCTATCCTCCATCAGTCTGCGGAAAGGCTACTTCGGTATATATAGTTTCCAGACGGCTTTTATGCTCTAATTCCTGAGCTGAGAGTGTTTCCAGTAAATGTTTGACCTGTCCGTTCGGGTGAATGGCGGAAAGACTCTTATAGAGTTCGTGTGCCGCCTTCTCACGGTGAGCTGCCATAAGGAAGACTTCCTTGATTTCCATCGTCGGAGATATCTCGGGCTGGTCCAGACATTCGGCAACCTTATAGTCCACTACCAACCCCGGGCTTAAAGAGCCCTCCTTGTATTTACCGCGGAGGTAGTCTTCCAGAATGCGTTGATGACTCTCCTCCTGTTCTGCCAGAAGCTGAAAAGCATCCTTGCTGGCCCGGTTTTTCATCCTCTGCCGCAGCCCGATGTAAAGGAAGCGGGACATAATCTCTTTGCGGATGGCTTCCTCCAAAACTTCACGTAAGGTTAATTGCGTTACCATCATCTTTTCCTTTCATCCTGTCCGGGAAATTTATATGGCATGTAGTAAGTGTATTATCCATAATACCATATGGCGGAGAATTATCAACTATTCCAGGGGAAATCCTGCATGGCGCCAGGCAACCGTGCTTCCTAAAACGTTATAGACCATGGGAAAACCGGCCTTCAGCAGCGCGCTGGCTGCCAGCCCGGCACGGTGACCCACGCTGCAAAGCACGGCCACGGGCATATCACGGGGAATCTCCTCTAACCGCTGCTCAATCTGGCCGACATATATATTTTGCGAGCCCGGAACATGTCCGGAAGCCCATTCTCTTTGCGACCTGGCATCCAGCACCACCAGGTCTTCCCCTTTGTCCAGTTTGTCTTTCAGCTGGTGTACCGAGAGCAGTGGCAAGCTTTCAGTGGGAAATCCCGCGTCATACCAGCCCTCGATACCTCCCTTGAGGAACCCGGTGATATTGTCGTATCCTATTCTTGTCAAATAAAGCAATGCTGTTTCCAGATGGCTCTGGTCTTCCAGTACCAGCAATATCGGTTTATCATAGGGCAGCATCCAGCCAGCGAATGAGGGTAAACCTCCCAGCCAGATACTGTACGAGCCTTTGATATGAGCCCCGCCAAAAGCCGCAGGCAGGCTGGTATCCACTACCAGGGCGCCTTTTTCTATCTCTTTATTAAACTCGGCAGGAGTAAGGGGGGACGGTACCGGCAGGCAGCTCAATGACGGCGGTCCCTCCAGGTTATATTTCTCCATCCGGGCAAAATACGGGGGCTTCTCCGGGCGTTCGGAGACTTTGCGCTTAATAAAATCATCTTTATTTGTGTACTGCAGGACCGGATTTTGAATCCTCTCGATGCCCAGCGTGCTCTCATCCCTGTCGGCAATATTAATACCGCAGACCGAACCGGCCCCGTGGGCAGGACATAAAATTACAGAGTCTCCTAAAGGTAAAATCCGGTTAAATATACTGTCATACAGGTTGGAAGCCATTCTGGGAATCTCTACCAGTCCATACAGGTCTACCCGCCCGGTATCACCGATAAAGAGTGCATCGCCCGTAAATACCATTACCGGGGCATCGCCTGAGTCCAGATCGGTAAGAACGTAAGACACGCTTTCATCAGTATGCCCCGGGGTATGAATTGCAGTCAGATTGAGCTTGCGGATGCGGAATTCCTGACCGTAGATCGGAAGAGCGTCGTGTAGGGAAAGAGTGTAGGATAGGGTG
>CAZIQW010000016.1:0-1905 GCA_964541585.1 uncultured Dehalococcoidales bacterium
TTATTGACATGCTAGAAGGCAAGGCCAGTAAACCGGGAGCGGGACTGTATAATATATTTGATAAGGTTGCTCTTGATTATTTCGCCGGATTAGAAGAACACCGGCGAAAATTCCTGGAGGCCGGGGCTGATGACGTACATACAGCCGGTTCCGGACCAACCCTCTTCACACTGACCCGGGACGATGTCAAAGCTTATGAGATTCACAAACGCCTTCAGGCAATGGGGCTGAAGGCTTATCTGGCAGATTTCTAAGCTACTATACTTAACTGGGAGTATACATTGAGTTCCGAAAAACCACGAAAAGAAAGCTCCCACCGTGTTTTTCAAAAAGCAAAATTCGGTGTAGACAAACTCATTCTGGTACAGAAATACAAAATACACTATGTAGAGGCAGGCGCCGGTGAGCCGGTAGTCCTGTTTCCGGGTTCATACAGCGCATATAGAGCCTGGAACCGGTTGATGCCCCTCCTGGCCGAAGATTACCGGCTTCTATTACTGGATTATACCGAAGAAGGAGAGACGGATAAGCCTGACGATACATCAGCCGGCATAATACAAGAGCAGACTGATTTACTGGCTAACATGGTGCGGCAAATGGGACTGGACAGAATTAATTTAATCGGAGGTTCACGTGACGGAGCGGTTATCTTCGATTTTGCCGCCCGCTATCCGGATTTAACTGAAAAAATAATCAGTATTGAAGGAGGGGTAATACCCCGATATAAAACACCAATCGGAACTGCGGAATATTGTCTGAAGTTACCGATTATCGGTGAAATAACCATCCGGGTAGCCCGCACCGGTTCGTTAGATAAGACCGAATCAATATCCGAGAAATGGTATTCTGTTGTGACCTGTATTGGTGAACGGGAATCTCTGAAACATATCTCCGGCAAGCCAGAAACCAGCTCACGGATGCAATATAAAATAAATATTATCCGTAGAATTTCCAGGTGTATCGAGAATGAAGTACAATCCATTAAAACGCCTGTACTTTATCTCTACGGTACCCGCCCGAACTACAAAGAGGCAATGCTGGATAAAAATATCGAATACCTGAAGAATAATCTTCCCCATTCCTGGATTGTGGGGCTGGAAGAAGATATTTACGATTTGGCCCTGCAAAATCCGGGTGAGGTCACGAGCGTTATTATGGAATTTCTGCGAAAAGCACCTGTCCGGAATAATTAAAGCATCAGGGTTAAAATGATAGAAGCACTGTCTATCATTATCGGTTATCTTCTGGGCTCCTTCCCTACAGCCTATATAGCCGCTCGCCTGACACGCGGAGTAGATATCCGCAGGGTTGGCGGCGGCAATATGGGAGCATTAAACACTACCCGTGAAATCGGGTTGAAGGCAGGGTCAGCAGTCCTGCTGGTGGATGTTGCCAAGGGCGCTGCCACTATCATGATAGCTGGATACCTGGGCATATCTCAAATATGGGTACTCTTCGCCGGTTTTGCCGCGATTGCAGGTCATTGCTGGCCGGTTTTCCTGAAATTCAGAGGAGGCAAGGGGGCAGCCACCGCTATTGGAGTATTTCTTGCCCTGGCGCCTGCGGCTTTTGCCTGCAGTATCCCTGTGATGTTAGCAGTAATCTTTATTACCAGCAATGTAACCCTGGGAATGACCGCCGGTTTTATCCTTTTTCCGTTGTTCCTCTGGCTCTTCGGACAACCCTGGACGGTGATTGTATATGCTGTGCTGGTGACTATCTTTTTAGGTCTCCGCTACCTGCCGACCGCCAGAAGGAGCCTGAAAAAAGCCGGCAATACCCGGGATTTCCTGCTGGAGAAAAACTACAAACCATGGCAGACGCGCAAACCCAAACCATAGAGATAATAACCAAGAAACAAGGTACAAGATACAAAAACTAGAAACTAAAAACTAGATACTAGAT
>CAZIQW010000016.1:1915-14285 GCA_964541585.1 uncultured Dehalococcoidales bacterium
GGGATATACGAATATCCAATCTCTAAATCCTAAACAAATTCAAATAACCAAAGTTATAAACCATTTTATCCTGCCGGGCTTGAGCCGGAACCGAGTTCTCACTCTAACTCCCGTACGGGAGTTAGAGTGAGGTTCTTCAGGATTTATTCCGAATTCCGCTATCAGTACCTGGAATTCATATTGGTAGTATTACCTAGTGCCGGAAATGTCTTTCTCCGGTGAAGACCATGGCTATGTTATATTTATCAGCGGCATCGATGGAATCCTTATCTCGAATGGAGCCACCAGGCTGAATAATCGCCGTAATCCCGGCCTTTGCCGCAGCTTCGACTACATCATTAAAGGGAAACATGGCATCCGATGCCAGTACGCTGCCTTTGCTTTTGTCTTCGGCCTTTTCTATGGCTATCTGGGCGCTGATAATGCGGCTGGGTTGTCCGGCGCCCATGCCGGTTACCATCTTGTCTTTAGCCAGCAAAATAGCGTTGGATTTGACGTGTTTTGCAACCCGCCAGGCGAACAGTAAATCGGAGACCTCTTGTTCGGTCGGCTGCCGCCTGGTAACCGTCTTTAAATTCACATTGCCCTCGGGGACAGAGTCAGAGGTCTGGACCAGCCATCCGCCCTTGACCTTGCGAAAATCAGTACGTACCGGCTCGGCTGTGCCGTAGCCCGGAGGTAATTCGGCTAGCAGGATACGAAGGTCCCGCTTGGTCTTTAGCAGGGTCAGAGCTTCCGGCTCATATTCCGGGGCGATAATCACTTCATAGAAAACAGGTTTGATTTCCTTGGCCATTGCCAGTGTAACCGGACGGTTGCAGGAAATGATACCGCCGTAAGCCGCCACGCTGTCTCCGCTAAACGCTCTTCTGTAAGCTTCCGCTATATCCTCATGAGTGGCACAGCCGCAGGGATTGGTATGCTTGATGATGGCGACTGTGGGTGCGGCATAGTCGCAAACTACTCCCCAGGCTGCATCCGCATCCAGGATATTATTGTAGGAAAGCTCCTTGCCCGAGAGCACCTGGGCAAAGGTGATACCGGTATTCTTTTCACCTGCGGTTAAATCAGCATAGAAGGCAGCCTTCTGGTGAGGATTTTCACCATAGCGCAGGCCGTAGCGCTTCTGCATGGCAACGGTCATGACCTCGGGGAATTCCTCTTCACCCAGTCTCAGATATTGAGCGATAGCGGTATCGTATGCGGCGACATGCTGGAAGGCTTTTTGAGCCAGCTTTTTCCTGTCTTCAAAAGAGAGACCACCGGCTTTCAGCTTTTCGATTATCATGGGATAGTCTGCCGGATCAACCACGATGATTACGCTGGGGAAATTCTTGGCGGAGGCACGCAGCATCGCCGGCCCACCGATATCAATATTCTCCAGGGCATCCTGCATGGTTACGCCCGGTCTGGAAATGGTCTGGACGAACGGATAAAGGTTAATGGCCACCAGGTCGATAACCTCAATTTTATTGTTCTTCAATTCTTCCATATGAGATGGAAGGTCGCGCCGGGCCAGAATCCCTCCGTGCACCATGGGATGCAGGGTCTTTACTCTACCGTCCAGAATCTCCGGAAACCCGGTTACTTCCGAAATACCATGCACCGGGACGCTGGCTTCCGCAATAGATTTCTTGGTACCACCGGTGCTGTAGATTTCGAATCCCAGCTCGCTTAAACTCCGGGCGAAATCGGTAACCCCTGCTTTATCCGAAACACTGATTATTGCTCTCACGAGAGTCCTCCTATAATATAATCTCTAATTAAAATCCTGAATAAAAAATAACCCCAGTATTATTTAATCACTACTCTGCCATCTACAGGCTCCCGGATGACCTGGCCGATAACCCTGGCATCAGGCAAGGCCTGCAAGATTCTGTCTACATTGATTTTGGAGCAAATAATGGTCATACCGATACCCATGTTGAAAACATGGTACATTTCATACTCGTCAACATTGCCCGCTTTTTGAATGATACGGAAAAGCGGAGGCACTTCCCATGACTGACTGTCTATCTGGGCGGCAAAGCCTTCAGGCAATACGCGGGGGATATTTTTGAAAAAGCTGCCCCCGGTAATATGCGCCAGGCCTTTAAATGAAGATAGCAACGGCTTAAGCTGATTGTAATAGCAGCGGTGCGGCTCCAGCAGGGCCTCACCCAAAGTCTTCCCCAGTTCCAGATAACCGGTATTTAATACTCCGGGATCGGTGCCGAAAATCTTACGCACCAGAGAATATCCGTTGGTGTGCAGTCCACTGGAAGGCAAGCCAATAATAATATCACCGACTTTAACACTATCTCCCAGCAGCACCTCTTCTTTCTCCACAACCCCCATTATAAATCCCACCAGATCATAATCATCATCAGCATAGATGCCCGGCATCTCGGCAGTCTCTCCCCCGATAAGAGCGCAGCCGACTTCACGGCAGGCTTTTACCAGACCACCAACGATTACCTCCACTCTCTGAGGATTGAGTTTACCCATTGCAATATAATCCAGGAAGAACAGAGGCGTCGCACCACCGGTAAATATATCATTAACACAATGGTTTACGATGTCCATGCCGATAGTATCATGCTTATTCAGAGCGATGGCGATTTTCATTTTGGTGCCCACACCATCCACATGGGAGACCAGGACCGGCTGTCTGTAATTTTTAAATTCATAAAGTCCCCCGAAGAAGCCGATTCCCCTCAGAACTTCAGGGCCAAAGGTGGGTTGTGCCATCCGGCCGATAATTTTTTTCACCTTTAAGCCCGCATCAATATCTACCCCGGCAGAAGCATAAGTTTCTTTTTCCATCTGATTTCTCCCACAGTTCATCTTCTTACTAAAATAATAATATAAAATGAAACAAACCAGCAGACCTGACTATTATATCATCCCGGCAATATCAAATTTCGAATGCTTATCCGCATTTGATATGCGAATGAAATCCGAAGCATTGACGGGTCAAATTCAAAACTACAGCTTAAGGACTATAACCAAAGGCAGATTTGAAATTCCAGTTGCGGTTTTAAGGTCTGATTTATGGATTTTGAGTCATCTCCAGTTTCGAAATTAGCATTTGGTAGTTCGAATTCAGCTGGTTATTGTCTTCAGGTTACTGGCAACTATTTGATTCCGGTTTCCAGGGCCAGCTTATCCATTTCAAGTTGAACCGGAAGCGGATAATCTCCGGTAAAACAGGCCGTACAGAACCTGTCTCCGGGCAGACCGACTGCTTTTACCAGCCTGTCAATGCTGATATAACCCAGCGAATCAGCACCGATGAAATCTCTAATTTCATCCAGGTTCTTCTGGGCTGCAATCAACTCCCAGCTGGAAGCCATATCCACACCCAGGAAACAGGGATAGCGAATGGGCGGAGCGCAGACGCGCATATGGATCTCGCTCGCCCCTGCCTTTCTTAAAAGATTAATAACTTTAGGGGTGGTAGTACCGCGGACTATGCTATCATCTACCAGGACTACACGTTTATCACGCAGAATATCCGGCATCGGATTGAATTTCAACTTGACACCCAGGTCTCTCATGCGCTGGTCCGGTGCAATAAAGGTACGGCCGACGTAGCGGTTCTTCATCAGCCCTTCACCGTGAGCAATACCCGATTTCTGGGCATATCCGATACCGGCAATGGTAGCGGAATCGGGAACACCCAGCACTAAATCGGCGGCTACCGGATATTCCTCTGCCAGTTGAACGCCCATCTCCTGACGGGCCAGATACACCAGACGGCCGTCAATAACACTGTCCGGTCGGGCAAAGTAAATGTATTCGAAGATGCAGGTGGACTGTCTTTCGACAACCTCATAATAGCTCTTGGTCCCGCTGGAATCTATTTGCACAATTTCACCGGGTTCTATATCCCTCACAAATAAAGCGCCTATATGGTCAATGGCACAGCTTTCTGAAGCCACTACCCAGTGACCGTTTATTTTCCCCAGGCAAAGAGGGCGCACACCCAAGGGGTCTCTTACCGCAAAAAGCTTGTCCCGGGTCATAATAACCAGCGAATAAGCCCCTTTTATCCGGCGCATAGCATAACGAATCTTTTCTATCCAGTCAGTACCCGGAGCAGAATGAATAACGTTGGCAATGATTTCAGAATCTGTGGAACTGTTGAAGGAATAACCCTTTTCGATGAGCTCTTTGCAGAGGTGTTCGGAGTTAACAATATTGCCGTTATGGCCGACGGCTAAAACGTCATCACCGGTACCGACTATGATTGGCTGGGTGTTACATGCCCGGCTGGAACCGGTGGTAGAATAGCGGTTATGACCTATAGCAATATCCCCGCTGAGACGACTTAACGACTCCTCGCTGAACACCTGAGACACCAGACCCATCCTGGCGTATAACTGGATTCTTTTACCATCGGAGGTTGCTATACCGGCACTTTCCTGGCCTCGGTGCTGGAGAGCAAATAAGGCGAAGAATGCAATCCTAGCTACGTCTTCTCCTGGGGCATACACTCCGAAAACGCCACAAGCTTCGCGCACTTTTACCTGCCTGTAATTGGATTCCTATTTAGGCAACATGCTAATTATAATCCAACTCAGGGTTCCCGGTCAATTCAGGTTGGCTTTCAGCCAGTTAATGAGGGTGTTTACGGCGATTTCATTGCGGCGGAGTCTGTGCTCTGAACCATTAATGATGATTATCTGCTTCGGCTCACCAGCCCTGTCATAGAGCTTCCGAGCGTTGTTGACAGGCACCACGTTGTCCTCTTCGGCGTGAATAAGGAGGAGCGGGCGGGGAGAGATATCAGCCACACTGCTGAGAGCATTTATTTTCCGGAAATCGTTCAGCCATTCCTCCAGAGAAGGAGGAAAAGCTGCATCCCGGATTATCCCGACTTTCCGGAAATAATCGGCGGTATACTGAGGCTTTTCGGCATTACTGATAACATTGAAATCGGCCGGACAGGCACAGGCAGCTACGGCAGAAACCCTTTTATCCTGAGCGCCGACAAAAACGGAAACAGAAGCTCCGGCGCTGAAACCCACTAAAGAGATATGCGCATCGTCTATTTCCGGATTTTCCCACAGATAATCTATCATACCTTCCAGATCGTGTGTCCAGCCGACTATATCGAAATTCCCCTCGCTGGCCCCGGTGCCCCGGAAACAAAAAGTCATCACGGCGAATCCTTCCCGGGCAATTGTGTTTGCCAGGAGCGGATAACCTCCATCCGTCGGGTCGACGATACCGGAAGGCACACCGTGGCAAAGTATTACCGCCGGATAGGGCGGGTTCTTATCCTCCGGGAGGAAAAGCTGTCCCGTAATATTCAGTCCGTCTATCTTTAAAACTATATCCTTCTTCATTACGCATCCTTTGTGTCCTACCTCTAAGAGGGATAGTATTACTTTTTGATGCATTAAGTCAAAAAAGGTACAGGAGAAAAGGCTGTCATTACAAGCCCACCTGGCAGCATGGACCGCTGCCCCATGAAAGGCAATGAACGGTACTTTTCTACTTCTTACTTTAAATTTTAACCTTTGCCTTTTGAATTTTGAATTCCCCACCCTCTCTCCTATATAATTCTCTTGTAATGAGAATTCTGGGAATTGAAACCTCCTGTGATGAAACCGCCGCGAGCGTAGTCGAGGACGGCGTCCGTATACTTTCCAACAAGATTGCCTCCCAGGTAGAAATCCATGCCCGCTACGGAGGCGTGGTGCCTGAAGTAGCCTCCCGGCAGCATATGCTGTCGATAATCCCGGTTGTCCAGCAGGCCATGGCGGAGGCAGAAGTCGACTGGAAAGATATTGATGCGGTTGGCGTCACCAAAGGCCCCGGTTTGGCCGGTTCTCTACTAGTAGGGGTCAACACCGCCAAAGCCATATCCATAGCCCACGGATTGCCCCTTATCGGCGTCAATCATCTTGAAGGCCATATTTATGCCAACTGGCTGACCGGGTGCAGCATCTGTTTTCCGGTCATTTGCCTCATTGTTTCCGGCGGGCACAGCGACCTGGTACTGATGAAGGGCCACGGGGAATACGAGCTGCTGGGCTGCACCCGGGATGATGCCGCCGGGGAAGCCTTTGACAAGGTAGCCCGGATACTGGGCCTGGGTTATCCCGGTGGGCCGGTGGTTGAGAAAGCCGCCGATAACGGCGCCGCTGTTATCAGGCTTCCTCACGCCTGGCTGGAAGGGACTAACGATTTCAGCTTCAGCGGTATCAAAACGGCGCTGCTGCGACTGGTTGAGGGAGGTAAGATTGCCCTGGATGACAACCGGAGCAATGGTCTGCCTTCCAGGTTTGATGCCGCTGCCAGTTTCCAGAAAGCCGTGGTTGAAGTACTGGCTGCCAAGACAATCGCCCTGGCCAAAGACCTGGGAGTCAGTCAAATCCTGGTGGCGGGAGGGGTGGCAGCCAATAAAGGACTGCGGCAGCACCTCATGGAAAATTCGCCCATACCCGTCCTCGTTCCTCCTATCATACTCTGTACGGACAATGCAGCAATGATAGCTTCCTGCGCCTATTTCCGTTACCGGGCCGGCAGGGTAGACGGACCGGATATGGATGCCATCCCCAGTCTGAAACTGGCTTAAAAGTCAAAGCTCAACACTCAAAAACACAGACCAAAGCTAAAATCTGAATCAGGTTTGACTTTTGAGTTTTGATTTTCGAGCTATTCTGCGTATCAACGCTCTTGACATGCCTCATATCCGGATGTATTATCATGAACGAAGCGTCGCATTAGATTTTAAGGAGGATTACATGTCAACAGCACCGGTAGCTCCGAATCCATATCCAGCCAGCTTCGATGTAGACTATCCCGACAGAAAACTAAACCGGTTGACCAGTTTTTTCCGCATTCTGGTTATCATACCCATCGCTATCATTCTGGGACTGGTAGCCGGCGGGACGCTCCAGTGGGGCGACACTTCAGGCCAGGGGTGGAGGGTCGCGCTGGATGCCGGCGGTATTCTATTTCTCCCTCTGGTACTGATGATTCTTTTCCGCAAGAAATATCCCAAGTGGTGGTTCGATTGGAATCTCAATCTGAGTCGATTTATATATCGAGTAACAACCTATTTTGCCCTGCTCAGAGATGAATATCCCTCTACCGATGAGGAGCAGGCGGTACATCTGGAACTGGTTTATCCGGATGCCCGGAACCAGCTTGGCCGCGGCTGGCCTTTAATTAAATGGTTCCTGGCTATTCCCCACTGGATAGTACTCTTTTTCCTGGGCATTGCCGCCCTGGTATGCATGTTTATAAGCTGGTGGGCGATTTTATTTACCGGCCGCTATCCGAAAGGTCTGTTTGATTTCGTAGTTGGCGTTTTCCGCTGGGGTTTCAGAGTTCAAGCATATTCTGTAATCTTAATAACTGATAAGTACCCGCCCTTTTCTCTACAACCTTAAGCAGTGTCCCCTGAACCATTATGGAGAGGTTATTAGCCTGGCGTGATGACTCTTTTTGTTATCATGCTGTGGTCCCTCATATCCTTTATCGCCAAAGGAAGACTCCTTGACGAAATGTAAAGGCCGGAACGACAAATCGAAAAGACCCCGGACCGGGAAATAAGTCACCTAAACTAAGTCTAAGGTGAAAACAGCAGATTTCGCGCTCGGGTAATGTAGTTTCCACTTTGGCATTAGTATAGAAATCAGGTAAGGGTTTCAGTTATAATAACGCTGTTAGTTTGCAATATATCGGGAGAGACTCTTGGACATTGATGCCGTTAAGTCACGGATTATAGCTGACGTAGACAATCATCGAGACGAGCTTTGCGATTTAACCCGGAAAATCCACGACAATCCTGAGCTGGGTTTTCACGAGTTCAAAGCCGTTGAATGGCTCACCGGTCTGCTGGAAAGTAACGGATTCGGTATTGAGCGCGGTATTCATGGACTGGATACCGCTTTCCGGGCCAGCTACGGTCAGGACGGGCCGGTTATCGCCCTGATTGCGGAATATGACGCCCTGCCGGAACTGGGACATGCCTGCGGCCATAACATCATTGCCACATCTTCAACCGGTGCCGCTATTGCCGCCAGGTTAGCCGTAGAGCAATACGGGGGCAAAGTGGTGGTTATCGGCACCCCTGCCGAAGAGCTCTACGGAGGTAAGGTAACCCTGGCCCAGAAGGGGGCTTTTTCAAACCTGGATGCAGCCATGATGGTGCATCCGGGAGGCCATGACTCGGTAGTCACCGAAGCCCTGGCCTGTCAGGGTTTGTATATAGAATTTTTCGGCAAAGCATCTCATGCAGCCGGACGGCCGGAAGCCGGAATCAATGCCCTGGAAGCTATGCTCCAGTCCTTTAACGCTATTAACTCGCTCCGGCAGCATATCCGGGACAAAGCCCGCATACACGGCATCATCACCGACGGCGGGCAGGCTGCCAACGTCGTGCCGGCCCACAGCGCCGGAAGCTTCCTGGTGAGGGCGGCTGATGAAGCCTATCTGGCTGAATTAAAGCAAAAGGTCTTGAATTGCTTTATGGGTGCCGCGCTATCCACAGGAGCCCGACTGGAATACAGGTGGGATGAGCTTTGCTATGCTCCCCTGCTGAACAACCTGACTCTGGGGAAACTCTTTGTCCGGAACATGCGTAAGATAGGGCGTAGAACCAGGATGGTAGACCCCGGAAAAAGCTTCGGGAGTACCGATTTCGGCAATGTCAGCCAGCTGGTTCCCGGCATTCATGCTTCGGTATCCATTACTTCCCGGAGGGGAGTGGTCACCCATTCCCCGCAATTTGCCGAGGCTGCCGTCTCTGAGAAGGGAATGCAGGCCATGATTGATGCGGCCAAGACTTTAGCCATGACCGCAGCCGACCTGCTGGCGGAGCCGGACCTGCTGGCTAAAGTGAAACAGGAATTTTACCGTCATAAATAATCGCAGTCGGCGTCAATTATAATATAAAGAGTAGAGTTATAGTTGATGCCGATCTGAGTGGAAGGTTGACAAAGAAGTATGATAATAGCTGTTGATGCGGCAGGCGGAGACTATGCTCCCAATGAGGTAGTTAAGGGTGCAGTGCTGGCTTCAGAGGAATATGATTTAGACATCGCGCTGGTGGGCAAAAAATCCCTGATTCACGTTACCGCTGCCCGTTATATCAAGAACTCCAGAATCACCATCATCGATGCCAGCCAGGTGATTGACCCAACCGAACAGCCGATGAAAGCGGTAATGAGCAAGCCCGACTCCTCTATTGTAGTCGGAGTCAATCTGCTGAAGGAAGGGAAAGTCCAGGCGATGGTCTCGGCAGGAAATACCGGTGCTCTCTTTGGCGCCGCTTTTCTGAAACTGGGAATCGTTGAAGGTATTGAGCGTCCAGCGATTTGCGCCATACTGGATATCACCGACTCCACACCAATTCTTCTGGTAGATGCCGGGGCCAATGCGGACTGTAAACCGCATTACCTGGTCCAATTTGCCGAGATGGGCGATACCTTTGCCAGAAATATTATCGGTATCGAATCCCCAAGGATTGGTTTGCTGAGCAACGGCACTGAAAATAATAAAGGTAACCGTCTGGTTGTAGAAAGCCACGAACTATTGAAAGACACGAATTTGAATTTCGTCGGCAATATTGAAGGAAACGATTTGCCTAAAGGAAAAGCCGATGTCGTAGTTACGGATGGGTTTACCGGTAACGTCGTACTGAAAACCCTGGAAGGCCTGGGAGAAGCAGTCCAGAATTATAAGCATTTATGGAAAGACGTATTCAAAGCATCCCATATCCACGGCAGCGCTCTGTTTAGCGGTATCGGCATGAGTGTCTGGGCCAGGAAAATGGACTTCCGCGAATACGGAGGAGCAATTTTACTGGGAGTCAACGGCAACGTTATCAAGGCTCATGGCAGAAGCCGTGCCAATGCGATTAAAAATGCGATAAATCTGGCCAGGCAAACTGTAGAAGGCAATATTTTTGCTGCGATTAAAAAGGAGGATAAAAATGGGAAACACAGTAGCAGTAACGGATAGCAATTTTGATGAAGTAGTATTACAGTCAACCAATCCGGTACTGGTAGATTTCTGGGCTACCTGGTGCCGTCCCTGCCAGATGGTGGCCCCGATATTGGAGGAGTTGACACAGGAATATTCGGGTAGACTGACCATCGCCAAGCTGGATGTGGACCAGAACCAGCAGACAGCCCAGAAATACCGGGTCATGTCAATACCCACTATGATTATCTTCAAACAGGGAAAACCGGTAGCCAACATTGTCGGCTTTAAACCCAAGGACAAATTGAAAGAAGAACTGGATGCAGTTTTAGGATAAGAGGGTAAATTCAAAATTCAAACCTCGAAATTCGAAATAAGCACGAATTGAAGTCAAAAATCAAATCTCAAATCTTAAAAACACAGATCAAAACTAAAATCTGAATCAGCTTTGACTTTTAAGTTATGGTTTTGAATTTTGAGATTTGAATTATTCAGGTTCGTTTTGTATTTCGAATTTAGTGCTTCGAATTTAATCCGGTGGAGGTAATTATGGTTAATGAATATCAATTGATAATACTGGGCGGCGGTCCGGCCGGACTCTCCGCGGGTATTTATGCCGCCCGCAATAAGCTGAACACCCTGTTAATAGAAAAGGCGATGATGGGGGGACTGGCTGTTTATGCCGAGTTGATAGAGAACTATCCCGGCTTCCCGGAGGGTATCGGCGGCATGGAGCTGGGCGAGATGATGCTGAAGCAGGGCGAAAAATTCGGTCTCAAAACTCTGGTTGCGGAAGTACAGGCCCTGGAAATCAACAATAATCAAAAAATTGTTAAAACCGATAAAGGTGATTTAACTGCGAAAGCGATAATTGTTGCCCTTGGTTCGGAACGGATTAACATGGATGTCCCGGGAGAGAAAGAATTTGTCGGCCGGGGAGTCTCTTACTGCGCCACCTGCGATGCCGCATTTTTCAAAGACAAAGAAGTAGCGATGGTGGGAGGGGGCAACAGCGCCGTATCCGAAGCCATTGAATTGACCAAGTTTGCCAGCAAGGTGTACATAATTCACCGTCGCGAACAGTTCCGGGCAACACCGATCCTGGTCGAAAAAGCGAAGTCAGAGCCCAAAATAAGCTTCATTTTAAATAGTACCGTAGATTCTATTGAAGGCAAAGACAACGTAGAGAATCTGCTCCTGAACAACGTTCTCACAAAAGAGAAGTCCACTTTGCCGGTATCCGGGGTTTTTGTCGCCATCGGTCAAAGGCCCAATACTGATCTTCTTAAAGGCATTGTCTCACTGGATCCCGGCGGATACATCATTGCCAATGAGAAAATGGAGACTTCCGTGCCCGGGATATTTGCCGCAGGTGATATCCGGAGCAATTCCATTCGCCAGACCATAACTGCGGCAGGGGACGGCGCAGTAGCAGCGGTTTATGCAGACAGGTACTTAGGTGCGTAAGGAGAAGTCAAAATTCAAAAGTTAAAAGTCAAATGCAATTATATTTAAAAATAAGCAATTTATCCAGGAGGAGCTTTCATTGTGGCATCAAAGTCTGAAAAGGGCAAGGAACCCCTGGTACGTATTGGTATTGCGCGCAATGAAATAATAGCCAATATCTGGAAGGACGCTCTGGCTGAAAACGGCATCAATTGTCTCCTGAGAAGTATAAATCTCGTGACATCGATGTATACTTCACCCATAACCCTTCAATACGAAGTACTGGTGCTGGCCTCCGACGCAGAAAAAGCCAGAGAAGTCCTGACTCCGTTTATGGACGAAGAAGAGTAGCTTACCGGAAAATAGAAGCCCAACCAGTATAACGGGACCTTATCTCGCCCACTCTCTTATCAACTCGTATTGCACCCTGGAGGTAAATTCAATTTTATGTCCCCAGGTTTCCTTCATCTCTTTTATCGCAACCGCCAGTTCCGGGCTTTGATTGTATTCTTCGAAATCCTGAAAATCGGCGAAGTTATAAATGGCAATAAATCCGGGAAGGTCCTCCGGACCACCAACGGCTCTGTACCTTACTACTCCTGCCAGTTTATCGTTCTTCATAAGCATCGGGATATGTATCTCGTTATACCATTTGTCGAATTGATCAGCATCTGCAGGCTGGCACCGGGTTGCCACAATATTGATTACCGGACTATTAACCATTTTAATCCTCCCTCCCTGATAATTTATGTTGAATATATCTTATCTAATACTACTTCTACTATCAAAGGTGGTATAATGAATATTGTAAATCCCACTTTGCTTTACCGGGTCATCATCTTTCAGCCACTGCCGGTCCGGCATTCGCCCCTGCAAAACGGGAATAACAGGATATGGTTAAGCATAGATCGATTATTGAAAACCGGCTAAATTTGCTATAATGGATAACATCCAATTTTGAGAAAAAGGATCGTCGCCAATTAATTTTGTATTTAGAATT
>CAZIQW010000017.1:0-13991 GCA_964541585.1 uncultured Dehalococcoidales bacterium
CCACCACCACCCCATCCTACACTCTTTCCCTACACGACGCTCTTCCGATCTCCCCCACTGTGCGCCATTCATTTTCACCATCGGTAGATTCAATAAGAACTCTAACCTGGGAACCGGTGCCTACGCTTTCTTCCAGTATCCGGACTTTGTAATCTACCAGCTTCACCTGCTGCAGACACGGATAAAATTGCAGCAGAGCTTTGCGCAAGGCCGCATCCAGCGCATTAACAGGACCGTTGCCCCCCGCGGCAGTGTGCATCAATTCCCCGTCTACGGTTACTTTTACCATCGCCTCAGCCAGCATCTCATCCGGAGTTTTTCTGGCCGATTCCCGCCTCCGTTTCTCCACGACCAGCATGAAGTCCACCAGTCTGAAGGGAGGCTGGTAGTCAGGCCTGGCCCGGCGTATCAGCAACTCGAACGAGGCTTCGGCCTGATCATACTGAAAGCCCTGGCTTTCCAGGGTTTTTATCTGTTCCAGCAGCTTCTGGACATCAATCCCCTGTGAAGAAAGGTCCATTCCCAGTTCCCTGGCCTTCAGGATGATGTTTTGCTTCCCGGATAATTCGGAAACTGTTATCCGGAGCTGGTTGCCGACTTTAGACGGGTCAGCATGCTGATAGCTTTCTTTCCATTTACTCATACCCGAAACATGGAAGCCGCCCTTATGGCTGAAAGCACTGGCGCCTACATAAGGCATAAAGGGATCATGTATCAGATTAGCTACTTCGCTGATGTAGCGGGACGCCTCGGTAAGCCTGGATAGCTGCTCGGTAGTGATGCAGTCAATGCCCATCTTCAGCATCAAATTGGGAATAATAACACAGAGATTTGCATTGCCGCAGCGTTCTCCATACCCGTTGATAGTCCCCTGCACCTGAGTGACCCCGGATTTAACCGCTGCCAGAGAGTTGGCAATTGCCAGGCCGCAATCATTGTGGGCATGTATCGCAACCTGGACATTCGAGATGCCGCAGGCTGCCTTCACTGCCTCAGTCACTTCCTCCGGTAAAGCTCCTCCATTGGTATCGCACAGTACCAGCGAGCTGGCCCCGGCTTCAGCCGCCGCCCGCAAGCAGCGCAGCGAATACTCCTTATCCTTTTTATAACCATCAAAGAAGTGTTCCGCATCAAAGAAAACGGTCATCCCCTTTTTGCACAGGAAACTGATGGAATCAAAAATCATACTCAGATTTTCTTCCGGTGTCGTTTGCAGTACCTGCGTAACCTGTACAATGGAGCTTTTACCAACCAGAGTTGCTATCTTCATCCCGCTGTCAACCAGCGCCTTGAGATTGGTATCCGTCTCAGCATTGGACATGGGCCGGCGGGTAGAACCAAAGGCAGCTATCTTTGAATTGACCAGGGATAATCTGGCTGCCTGAGCAAAAAATTCGGCGTCTTTGGGATTTGAGCCCGGCCATCCACCCTCAATGTAATGAACACCCAGCTCATCCAGCTTCTGCACGATATGAAGCTTGTCTACTACCGAGAACGAGATGCCTTCCCGCTGGGCCCCGTCCCTTAATGTTGTATCGTATATTTGAATCTGTGCCATAATAATCTTAAATCCTGATTCCTAAACCTTAAACAAATTTAAAAAATAACCAGCCTGTACCCTGACCTTGTCTCGCCAGTGTATTTCAAACAGACGAACCAAAGTCAAAATTATTCAAGTAGCTGGAAGTTATGAGCTTCATACTTTATCATTTTTTACTTTAACTTTTAACTTATCGTCCTTTTCTTCTATCGATAACTCATTATCTTATTAGCAATGGTATCACCCATCTCTTTGGTGCCCAGCATGGTGCAATTGTCAGTCTTGATATCATAAGTACAATAGCCCTCATTCAGGACATCGCTCACTGCTCTTTCAATGGACTGGGCCTCTTTTTCCAGTGCCAGAGAATAGCGGCACATCATAGCCACGCTGAGAATAGTGGCAATAGGATTAACCTTATTCTGACCGGTATATTTGGGGGCGCTGCCGTGAATCGGCTCATAGAGACCCTGAGTCCGGGACCCTGCCCTGGGTATCCCGGCAATACTGGCAGAAGGCATCATGCCCATCGAGCCGGTAAGAGTTGAAGCCTCATCCGTCAGGATATCACCAAAGGTATTTTCCGTCACAATAACATCAAAATATGCCGGATTCTGAATAAATCTCATGGAACAGGTATCCACCAGCATGTTATCCAGCTCGACATCCGGATAGTCTTTCGCTACCTCGCTGGTAACCAGCCTCCACAATCGAGATGACTGGAGTACGTTGGCCTTATCTACGGATGTCAATTTCTTGCGGCGTTTTCGCGCCAGTTCAAAGCCGACTCGCACGATTCGTTCAATTTCAAAATCAGAATATGCCATGGTGTCCACAGCTCTTCTGCCCCGGGTGGTAGTCCACTGCCGCTTTGGCCGGCCAAAATAAAGGCCCCCGGTAAGTTCGCGGACAACCATAAAGTCAATATCCTTGACAATTTCCGGTTTGAGTGAGGTTGTATTTATCAGCTGTGGGTACAATTTTACCGGACGTAAATTGGCAAACAGTCCTAAACCTTTACGAATAGCCAGTATGCCATCCTCCGGGCGGACTTTTCCCTGCGGGTCATCGTGCTTGGGATCACCCACGGCTCCGAATAGTACGGCATCCTTGGTGCGGCACATTCTTAAAGTATCATCGGACAGTGCTGTACCCTCGGCATCTATCGCCACACCGCCGATGAGACCCTGTGTCAGCTCAAAACTATGTCCGAATTTCTTCCCGATGGCTTCAAGCGTCTTGATTCCTTCGGCCGCAACGTCCGGTCCCACACCGTCACCGGGTAATACTGCAAGTTTAAATTTCAATTTAACGTCTCCTCTCTGCTAATCGCTTTCTGGTATACTCAACAAGACCGCCGGATTGTATCAGTTCCGACATGAATTCCGGGTAGGGTTTGGCGGCAAATTCCCGCCCGCTGGTCAAATTTACTATTTTACCGGTGGATAAGTCCACCTCCAGTGAATCTCCGTTTTTGGTATTATCTACAGCCTCGGTGCTTTCCAGAAGCGGCAGACCGATATTGATTGCATTACGGAAGAAGATGCGGGCAAAACTCCTGGCTATAACGCAGGACACTCCCGCCGATTTTATGGACAGAGGTGCATGCTCCCGGGAGGAACCGCATCCGAAGTTAGCGCCTGCTATGATGATATCGCCCGGCTTCATCCTTTTCATAAACTGGGAGTCTATGTCCTCCATGCAGTGTTTTGCCAGCTCCGCTGGCTCGGAAACATTTAAATAACGGGCTGGAATGATGACATCTGTATCCACGTTATCTCCATACTTATGAACCTGACCTTTAAGTATCATGGAATTCTCCTTGTATTTTATCTGGACCGTGTCACGGTTTAAATTCGAATTTTCCCTTTCATCCTTTTGTGAAATACTTCTTGGTATAATCCCCCAGAAACTGAAGCAAACGGCTCTCCAGAGTTTTGCTCCTGGTAAGAAAGAATATTATGGAATCCAGATCATCCAGGCTGACAGGACGGGCACCCGGAATCATGTCTTGTATTTCCTCACAACGCATTTCCAGATATTCCCCATACATTTCGTAAGGAAAACGCTGGGTAAACATCAGACAGGAGTTCTCATCCATCCGCTCGTAGATGTTCTTGAGGTCGGTGTACATGAGATTTCCATCGTCGTTCACACACTCTTCCAGGCCTTTATCCGGATCAATCAATATTAAGGAACCGGTTAACAGTTCTTTCCCGATACCGTCAAAATAGGTCCTTCTCTCCGCAAGAGTATAGAACCTGTCTTCACTGTAGATATCAGCCTTGATTCCGCTCTCTTGTAAGAATTCATTTAGCTGTCTGATATCCCTCTTTTCCTGGATAACACAGTTATCCAGGAAATTCAGCAGTGCTTGATTCTCTGCCCCGCCGGTTGCCTCATGACGGCAGAAATGCGGCTCTTCTTCTTGAGGCTCATCCTCCGTAAGCATCGGAATATAGGTAAACCGGTCTACCAGACCGCTCTTCGCAATCTCATAAACCAGGTCGAATTTCAAAAGGTCCCGGTTGTCTCCGAAAAATTGATTCTTCATCCCAATTTCGCCAATCTCTTCAATTAAAAGGTAACCACCTTGTCGCTTTCACTGATAATTTCACGCAGCTCTTTCAGAGTAGCGACTGTATATGCGCTGGATATCCCCGTTTCACGATACCCGGCTTCATGCCACCTCATCCGGAGAAACTATTCTCCCGGCTATGGCGCTCGCCGCCACTACTGCCGGGTTGGCCAGGTAAACCTCGGATTTGGGGCTGCCCATGCGTCCGACGAAATTTCGGTTGGTGGTGGATACAGCCCGCTCACCTGCCGCCAGAACCCCCATATGTCCGCCCAGACAAGGCCCGCAGGTCGGAGTGCTGAAGGCTGCTCCTGCCTTAACGAATATCTCGGTCAGACCTTCTTTTATTGCTTCCAGGTATATCTCCTGGGTGCCCGGTAAAATAATACAGCGCACGTGCGGATGGACACGTTTCCCCTTCAGGATACCGGCAGCGATTTGCAGGTCCTCCAGGCGTCCGTTAGTGCAGCTGCCGATGACTGCCTGGTCAACTTCAATGTTGCCCGCCTCCCTCACCGGCTTAACATTAGACGGTAAATGGGGAAAGGCCACCACCGGCTCAATAGCAGAAGCATCCCATTCATAAACTTGCGCGTAGCTGGCATCCGGGTCAGGCTCATAGACTGCATATTCCCGTTTAGCACGCGGCTTGATATATTCCAGTGTCTTTTCGTCCACTCTGAATAGACCGGCTTTTGCCCCGGCCTCAATGGCCATATTAGCCATGGTAAACCGTCCGCTCATGGATAACCCGTCAATCGCCTCCCCGGCAAATTCCATCGAGGCATATAAAGCGCCGTCGACACCAATCTGGCCGATGGTGTGAAGAATTATATCCTTTCCGCTCACCCATTTCTGAAGTTTTCCGTGAAATATAAACTTGAGAGACGGCGGCACTTTCATCCACATATCCCCCGTAGCCATTGCCATCGCGATATCCGTAGAACCTGTACCGGTAGCAAAAGCCCCGACGGCGCCGTAAGTACAGGTATGAGAATCAGCGCCGACCACGACATCTCCCGGCAGCACGAGCCCTTTGTCCGGCAGAAGGACGTGCTCGATACCGGTTTCACCGACTTCAAAATAGATAATCCCCTGCTCGCGGGCAAATTCGCGTATTAATTTAGCCTGCTCCGCCGAATTGATATCTTTGTTCGGCACAAAGTGGTCCGGGACCATCACTATCTTTTTCGGGTCGAAGACCCTGACCCCCAGTTTGCGAAATTCACGGATAGCGATAGGGGCGGTAACATCATTTGACAGCACCAGGTCCACCGGACAATTGATAAATTCACCGGCGCTTACTTCTTTCTTCCCGGCATGTGCCGCTAATATCTTTTCAGCTAAAGTCATTTTCTTTCACTCCAAATTACCAAGAATATTTTAGGCTAATGTATATCCCGAAAGTCAAAACTCAAATCTTAAAACCATAAAGTAAAAGTTAAATCCTGTTTCGTGGACTGGTAGCCCACTTCAGCCTTAACCTTTGAGTAATCGTTTTGAATTTTTAGTCTTGAGTTTTAACTTCTCCTTCATCTCTTACTTGATATGCGGTATCAGCAAAACAATTAAAACTATTGCCGTGATTATAGCAGACGCCAGGTATAATCCGGAACCGACAGCCAACCCGATGCCGGCTACCACCCATATGGTAGCCGCCGTGGTCAGTCCGCTGACATACCCTTCTCTGGTCCGGAAGATTATGGCCCCCGCTCCGATAAAACCAATTCCGGTAACCACACCCGCCGCCACCCTTGAAGGGTCTACCATACCGCTAAAACCATAGATCGACACCAGTGTAAAGATTGTCGCCCCCATGCAAATAAGCATGTGCGTACGCAAACCGGCCGGCTTGCCGGTCTTTTCCCGCTGGAGACCGATCAGCCCTCCCAGTACCGCCGCCAGCAGGAGGCGCAAAGCCATGACTATCTCATCTGCCATTCAACACTACCCGCCAGTTTAACGATTACAAATCCGCTTTTCTTGCCGCTTTCTTCACAAATAACAGACGGTTCAGGGCATTCATATAAGCTTTGGCGCTGGCAATAATAATATCCGTATCCGCACCACGCCCTGTATAGGTTATCCCGTCACTTTCGATTCTGATTAATACCTCGCCCATGGCATCAATGCCTTCCGTAACCGAACTGACCGAAAATTCTGTCAGGTTGTTGGGCACACATACAATCCGGTTAATAGCCTTGTAAACAGCATCTACCGGCCCTGTGCCCAGAGAGGCATCGGCCTCCACCACCCCATCCGGCCCGACCAGTCTCACGGCTGCCGTCGGCATGCCGTTGCCGCAAGATACCTGCACCATCTCCAGGTGATAAACTTCAGATATGGTCCGCTTTTGCTGGGCCACTACGGACTCAATATCTTTGTCGGTAACCTCTTTTTTCTTTTCCGCCAGTTCTTTAAAGGCTTGAAAAGTACGGTTAAAGTCCTCTTCACTCAGGTCAAAACCCAGCTCGGCCAGTCTCTCTTTAAAAGCGTGCCGGCCGCTCAGTTTTCCCAGTACCAGACTGCTGGCGGTGATACCCACATCCTTGGGGTCCATTATCTCGTAGGTAATGGGTAATTTGATGACGCCGTCCTGGTGAATACCGGACTGATGCCGGAAAGCGTTGGCCCCCACAATCGCCTTGTTCGGCTGCACCATAAAGCCGGTCAGTTCGCTGACCAGACGGCTGGTACTATAAATGTTAGTGGTCTCAATACCGGTACCCAGGTTAAAAAAGTCTTTCCGCGTCCGGATAGCCATCACTATCTCTTCCATGGAAGCATTACCGGCCCGTTCGCCAATACCGTTGATAGTGCATTCCACCTGCCGGGCGCCTCGAAGCACAGCTTCCAGGCTGTTGGCAACCGCCAGCCCCAGATCGTTATGACAGTGTACGCTGACTACTGCTTTATCGATATTGGGTACATTCTCAAAAATCCCCTCAATACGCTTCCCCCACTCGGCAGGGATAGTATAACCCACGGTATCCGGAATATTCACCGTATTAGCCCCGGCGTCTATTACCGCCTCCAGAATCTGGTACATATAGGTTGGATCGGTCCGGCTGGCATCCATAGGTGAAAATTCGATGTCGCTGGTGTACTTTTTAGCTCTGGCCACCATATTCCGGGATGTCTCCAAAATTTCATCCCGGCTCTTCTTCAACTGGTGTAACAGATGAATATCTGATGAGGACAGGAAGATATGGATCCGGGGATGTGCCGCATCCTTGATGGCCTCCCACGCCCGGTCTATGGCTCCCGGATTAGCATGGGAAAGCGCACAGATAACCGGGCCGCGCACCTCGGTAGCAATCAGCTTCACAGCCTCAAAATCGCCTGGCGAGCTGATGGGAAAGCCGGCTTCGATGACATCCACTTTCAGCTTTTCCAGCTGCCTGGCAATTTCCAGCTTTTCCTGGATGTTCAGCGTGCCTCCGGCAGCCTGCTCCCCATCTCTCAAAGTAGTATCGAAAATTATTACTTTTTCCATTAGTAATCCCTCTGCAGTATCCGGGCTTATTTTTTCGGCTCTTTCAACCAGGACATCATGGAACGGAGTTCTTTGCCGACATCTTCGATAAGATGTTCCTGTTCTTGACGCCTCGCTGCATTAAAGACCGGCCGGCCGGCCTGGTTTTCCAGAATCCATTCTCTGGCAAAACGGCCGTCCTGTATCTCGGCCAGTATTTCTTCCATTTCGGCACGCACGTCATCGTTGATAACCCGGGGACCGCGCGTGTAATCACCGTATTCGGCGGTATCGCTGATGGAGTAACGCATCCAGCTCAACCCGCCCTTATAAACCAGGTCGACGATAAGTTTAAGCTCATGAAGACATTCGAAATAAGCAATTTCAGGCTGATATCCGGCCATTACCAGGGTTTCAAAACCGGCCTTAATAAGCTCGGAAACACCCCCGCAAAGGACTGCCTGCTCACCAAAGAGATCGGTTTCCGTCTCCTCGGCAAAGGTCGTCTCCAGCACCCCGGCGCGTGCGCAGCCGATGCCCTTGGCATATGCCAGCGCAATCTCTTTCGCTTTCCCGGAAGCATTCTGCTCCACAGCAATCAGTGCTGGTGTGCCGGAACCTTCGGTATATACCTGGCGCACCATATGGCCGGGAGATTTGGGGGCTATCATCGTGACATCTACATTTTTTGGCGGCAAAATTTGCCCGTAATGGATATTAAAGCCATGAGCGAACATGAGCATTTTGCCGGCTGTTAAATTCTTTTCTACTGCCTCGTTATAGACCATTTTCTGGATTGCATCCGGTACCAGCATCACGATAATGTCCGCCTGCTTGGCCAGTTCCGCCGCTGTTACCGGAGTGAAGCCGGCCCCTTTTGCTGCCTTCCATCCTTCCGAGCCTTTCGTATCCGATACGATTACCTGACACCCGCTATCTCTAAGATTCTGGGCATGAGCATGCCCCTGGCTTCCGTAACCGATAATACCAATGACCTTTCCCTTCAGGAATTTTAAGTCTGCGTCTTTTTCATAATAAATCGTTGCCATTAATATCTCCTTCTTAATTTAAATTATCAGGTCTCATTATGAGAAATCCGGGCGCTCCCGTTCATTTTTCAATTTTCAATCAATTTTGGACCGGGGTATCTTCTCATCATCGGAGATAGAACCGCCCCGCGTCATGGCAATCCGGCCCGTGCGGGCAAGCTCTTTAATACCGAACGGATGCAGCAAACCGAGCAGAGATTCTATTTTATCTTCCGTGCCGGTAATCTCAATGGTCAAAGACTCCTGGGAAACATCGACGATATCAGCCCTGAAGATATCCACTATCTGAATTATCTCACTCCGGCTGCCCGCCGGCGCCTTTACCTTCACCAGCGCCAGTTCGCGGATAACTATGTCTTCATCCGTAATATCAGTTACTTTAACCGCTTCCACGACTTTGCCCAGCACTTGTTTTCTCACCTGCTCCACCGTGGTGAGAGAACCGTCTACCACGAAAGTAATCCGGGAAAAGCCGGATATTTCACTTCTTCCTACCGCAATGCTGGCAATATTGAAACCGCGTCTTCTGAACAGACTGACCATGCGGTTAAGTACTCCTGGCTTGTCCTGCACCAGGGCAACTAGGGTGTGTTTTGTTGAGGCCATGCCTTCACCTCTTTTCTGGGTTCTTCTATTACTATTGCCAAGGACTCCCCGGGGGGAACCATCGGATACACGTTTTCTTCCGGCTCTACCACAAAGTTAATCAGGAAAGGCCCATCATACTTCATTGCCTCTTCAATAGCCGGCGCTACCCCTTCTATTGTGGCGACCTGTAAAGCCGGGATGCAGTAAGCTTCGGCGAGCTTGATAAAATCCGGGCAGAGTAAAGGGGTCGCCATATAATGCTTCTGCCAGAATAACTCCTGCCATTGACGTACCATGCCCAGGTATCCGTTGTTGATAATCGCTATCTTCACGGCTATGTTGTCCTGTACCAGGGTTGCCAGCTCCTGCAGGGTCATCTGGAACCCTCCATCCCCGGCAATACACCAGACCGCATCGTCAGGACAGCCGACTTTAACCCCCATCGCCGCCGGCAGCTCAAAGCCCATGGTTCCCAGGCCTCCGGAGGAAATAAAGGTGTTGGGCTTATCATACCAGTAGTGCTGGGCTGCCCACATCTGGTGCTGCCCCACCCCGGTCACCACGATAGCTTCACCTTTGGTAATTTCATAAATCTAGCGCACCACATACTGGGGCAAAAGCGTTTTCGCATTGCGCAGCCTGGCTGTAATCATCGGATGGTCTTTGCGCCAGCCGTCTATCCGGTCAATCCAATCGATACGGTCTCCCGGCTCAATTAATTTGTTCAACGGGTTCAATACTTTCTTGATATCACCCACTATCGGCACGTCCACACGCACGTTTTTGCCGATTTCCGCCGGGTCAATATCTATATGAATAATCCGGGCATTAGGGCCGAAAGAGTTCGGCCGCGCCGTAGCCCGGTCGTCAAACCGCATCCCGATGGCGATAATCAGGTCCGCTTCACAGACTGCCATATTGGCGTATGCCATACCGTGCATCCCTATCATACCGTAGCTCAGGGCGTGGGTCTCCGGGAAGGAACCTATGCCGAGGAAAGTGGTCGTGACCGGTATCTGGGCTGTTTCCGCCAGCTGCTTTAACTCAGCGTAAGCTCCGGATATGATAACTCCCCTGCCGGCAATTATCAGCGGCTTTTTGGATTCGTTAATAGCCTGGGCCGCTCTTTTTATCTGCGACGGATGCCCCTGCACGGTTGGATTATAACCGGGCAGGTCCACCTTTAACGGATAATGGAAATCGGCTTTCTCCGTGAATACATCCACCGGTATATCGATTAATACCGGCCCCGGCCGTCCGGTCCGCGCCAGAAAGAAGGCTTCCTTCACTATCCGCGCCAGATGACCGGCTTCGCGCACCAGCATATTATGTTTGGTAATCGGCAAAGTAACCCCGGTAATATCTATTTCCTGGAAAGCATCTTTACCGATAAGCGGACGCTCTACCTGTCCCGTGATGGCGATTATGGGAACAGAGTCAAGGTGAGCGTTGGCAATACCGGTTACCAGGTTGGTTGCCCCGGGACCCGATGTAGCCAGACAAACACCCACCTTACCGGTAGCCCGGGCATAACCGTCGGCAGCATGGGCGGCTGCCTGTTCGTGCCGTACCAGGATATGGCGTATCGCCGGATATTGCATTAAGGTATCATACAGAGGGATAACCTTCCCGCCCGGAAAGCCGAATATAACGTCTACCCCTTCCTTGATTAAACATTCACATAAAATTTGCGCACCCGTTAGTTTCATCTAATTGCTCCCGCCTGAGTAAATACAAAATTCAAAACAATAAATTCCTAATAAATCCCAAATCCAAATATTCAAATTTTACACTATTGTGCCGTTTTTACTATTATGGCATTAAATATTTTAATCAGCTCCTCGGTTTCCCTGGTTAACACCAACCTTTTACTTTCAATAACATCTTCATTTATCGTAATAAGATTTAGCCAGAACCTGCTTTCCTTGGCTTCCTTGCGGCAGATTTTTATCCTCATCACAAAATCCTTCTTACCCAGGGCCCCATTTGCTTCGATATAGTTTGCACCGATTGAACCGGCAGACCGGATGAGTTGTCTTGCTATTTCCGTATTAGCCAGGGTATTGGGAATCACGTTCACTAAACTTATTACATTCTTAGCATATTTTAAGGTTCTATCTTCCAGGTCGTATCGTTTTGTACTTTGGATTTCGGTCATTTGAATTTACTTCGAATTTTGTATTTCGTATTTCGATATTAGTCTTTAAACACTGCTCCGGTACTGGCTGAAGTTACCTTTTCAACATAGCGTTTCAGATAGCCGGTTTTTATCCCGGAAACAAACTCCGGTAATCCGGCCAATCGTCGAGCCATCTCCTCATCGCTTATTTCAATTTCCAGCTTATAGTTGGGAATATCGATTTTGATAATATCGCCTTCCTCTACCGCCGCAATAGGCCCCCGGCTGGCAGCTTCCGGAGAAACATGCCCTATGGAAGAGCCCCGGGTGGCGCCGGAAAAACGGCCGTCAGTAATCAAAGCCACCTGTTTATCCAGGCCCATGCCCGCGATAATCGAAGTCGGAGTGAGCATCTCACGCATACCCGGCCCGCCCCTGGGACCTTCATATCTTATCACCACCACGTCCCCGGCTTTGATAGCGCCTCCCATAATAGCTCTGGTGGCCTCTTCTTCGGAGTTGAATACCCTGGCCGGACCGCTATGTACCATCATTTCAGGGACTACCGCCGCCCGCTTTACCACGGCACCGTCAGGCGCCAGATTTCCAAACAGTATGGCAGTGCCGCCTTTCTGGGAGTAAGCCGTCTTTGACGAGCGTATCACCTCCTCCTCCACTACTCTGGCCCGGGATATTATCTGGCCGGTGGTCTTTCCTGAAACGGTTTTTGTTTCCGGATTTAATAACCCTTTAACCTGCTTCATAACCGCAGGTATTCCCCCGGCCCGGTCCAGGTCTTCAATATGGGCCGGCCCCGCCGGACTTAATTTGCAGATATAAGGCGTCTTTTCGCTTATCTCATTGATTGCCGGCAGTGACAGCTCAAACCCGGCTTCGTGAGCAATCGCGGTGAAATGCAGAATGGAGTTGGTACTGCCGCCCAGGGCCATATCCACAGTCAGGGCATTATGTACTGATTCCCGGGTAATGATTTCCCTGGGGCGGATGTCTTCCGCCAGTATTCTCATTATTTGCCCGCCAGCCTCTTTAGCCAGCCTTCTCCGTCTTATGTCAACTGCTGGAATCGTGCCGTTACCGGGCAACCCCATCCCCACAGCCTCCGTCAAACAGTTCATGGTGTTCGCCGTAAACATTCCGGAACAGCTGCCGCATCCGGGACAGGCCGCTTCTTCAAGCTCGGCCAGTTCTTCCCCGGTCATTGTGCCGCTGGCGGTTTTCCCCACTGCCTCAAAGGTAGAACTGAGGTCGACTATCCGGCTCCCCTCGTCCGTCGCCAGTTTCCCGGCCATCATCGGCCCGCCGCTGATGAAAATGGAGGGTAAATTTATTCTGAGTGCAGCCATCAGCATACCGGGAACAATTTTATCGCAGTTCGGAATAAATACCAGGGCATCAAAGGCGTGTGCCTCAGCCACAATCTCTGCCGAGTCGGCTATCAGTTCACGGCTGGGCAGACTGTATTTCATGCCCGCGTGATTCATGGCGATACCATCGCAAACAACAATGGTGTTAACCTCAAAAGGGACTCCCCCGGCGCTCCGGATTCCCGCCTTTACCGCCTCGGAAATTTCCCTTAAATGAGTATGGCCGGGAACAATCTCACTGTAGCTGTTAATAATCCCGATAAAAGGCCTGTCAAATTCCTCGCGGGTGCAGCCTAACGCATGCAGCAGCGCCCGGTGCGGCGCTCGCTCTATACCTTTTTTAACTGAATCGCTTTTCATATTCTCCTTTTAAATCCAGCCACCCCAAACTAAAAAAATAGACGCCCTCAAGAGGACAGTCTACCCCTTATAATAATGAAGCATGAAACACCACAAAAAACATAACATAGCAACCTTTCAATGTCAATCAAACCCCCATTTCTCATTAACAGAAAAAGCCCAGGACTTTTTCTCCTGGGCTTGATGTCTTGCTGCTGGGTTTATACCGTTACGTTCAATCTAAGGACACATCAAGCCCCTGGCACAGAAGTGCTACAAGTACAATAATGTTGAGGCTTGTGTTCTGGTTCTGGTAAGTCATTTCTCTGGCTGTCATTCCTTACTTAATGATAGATTGATTCTATTACATCCGGATAACAATTGTCAAATACGCGAAGTTTAATTTTCAAATCTTATCGATTTTGTTCAGGCGCAGTTGATGCCTGCCTCCTTCGAATTGGGTATTTAAAAAAGTATCCAGGATATCTCTCACTCCCTCGAGTCCCCTCTCCGCCCCCAGGCAAATAATATTCGCATCGTTATGCAGGCGCGCCCTCCCGGCACTGAAAGTATCGCAGCACAGTGCCGCCCGGATGCCCTTAATCTTGTTGGCAGCGATGCTCATACCGATTCCGGTACCGCAAATCAGGATTCCGCAATCAAATTCCGGGCTGACTACCACCTCACCCACAGCCCTGGCGATATCCGGATAATCTACCGCCTCGGCTGTATAAGAGCCGAAATCTTTAACGCCGTGCCCCATTTCAGCCAGCCAATCGATAACCTGTTTCTTGTAATCCAGCCCCCGGTGGTCGGAACCAATCGCTATATTCATAACTCAACCCTCTGAAACTCTAATCTCTAATTTCTAAATCGTGAATCCTGAACCCTGATTATTGAATCTTTTACCCTGGTTAT
>CAZIQW010000018.1:0-5544 GCA_964541585.1 uncultured Dehalococcoidales bacterium
ATCTCGTGACTGGAGTTCAGACGTGTGCTCTTCCGATCTCCGCGGCAGCGGCGTGTTTCCGTTGCGGTTTGACTCCTTCAGCTTCCTCATGTCTAATATATGCGTAATATTTACCTCCGTATCTGGCTGCTGCTCTTGTGATGCTGGTCAGAGGCTTCCACCTGTGCATGCTTTTTGGTGTTGGGAATGGAATATTGATCGGTTAAAGAACATAATCCTTGTGCTGTACCGTCACCCATCACCGGCACGCCATGCCCGGATGCCAGTATACGTGGTTTGAGGCTGGCAAGTCTAGCGACGGATTCCATCGCTGCCCTCTTATTCCAGGTCGAGTACCAGGGAGGGCCGGTAACTCTCTGCTTGTTTATTCGCAAACTCCATAAAAGAAAGCCCCAGAACGAGTTCAAGTCAGCGGTCACGACAGCATCGCCCGTAATCAATAACTGGTCTTCAGGCCTGAAGAATGCAATATGGCCTGGCGTATGGCCCGGCGCCGGAATGCATTCCCAGTCCGGAAGACCCGGAATAGCAGCGTCAGGATTATATCCCTGCACAACATCTTTGAGGCTTCCCTTCGCGAGCATTGACTCAACCCGCTTTCGTGGCATCAAGCGCAGCAACGGCAGGATAATCCAGCGGTCGAGCGGGTTGGCATACTTCTCTACACTCGAAAGATCTCTGATGTCGGTGTATGGCAATTCGTCGGGATGCACATAAACGGGACAATCCCACATGCGTGACAACTCGAGCGCTGACCCTGCATGGTCGGGGTGGTTGTGTGTCAGCAGAATCGAAACTGGCCGCGTGTTCGCTCCAAACAATGATTCTGCTGTCTTCTGTATCAGTCGGCCGCAATTTGCCGTTGCGGTATCAATCAATGCCCACGATGCTCCAGACCGCACGAAGTAAACATTAGAGCGGCTAATGCTTTTCCCTGCTTCCATGTAGTACACACCGGATGCGATTTCACGGCACATCCCGGTGTCTAACTTGTTTGGCAAAGTATCCCCTTCCATATATAGATGACTCCGGTTAATCAAATTATAAGACCGACATATCCGCGGTACAAGCAATGATTAATGATGGTAACTTAATAATTTAAAACAGCAATTTTCAGTTCCTTCGGCAAGAATAGAACAATATCAATAATTGGGATACCGGGTTAACAGGTGGTAACGCTGCCGGGGGCAGATAATGTGGTTAAGAAGAAAGGAATATTTAAATAACCGAAATCTTGATAAATTCTTTTGCCCTTATATTCCCATCGAAAGAGGATGTCCGATTAATCGATCTTCCAACCGCGTCTTGAATATAAGACCGCGCCTGCAGCAAGAATTACCAGAGAAAGGGATATGGTTAGAGTTACCTGACCGGCAGTTAAGGGGTCATAAGCGATCGATTCCGGTCCGGCCATCAAGTATACGATGGATGCTTGTGCTGACGAAATGGGATAAATCCGAGAAAACACCTGAAGCGGTGCCGGTAGAAGCTCATATGGAGCGAACAGCCCGGATATGGCGGCCGTTATTACAGCGATGCCGACCCCTGTCATAATTGCACCTTGAAGGTTCTTAATCAGGGTACCGGCTATAAGACCCACTCCGGCGGAGGCAAAGATCACTAAAAAGAAGAAGCCGATCGACTGGGCAATCTCTATTCCGGAACCGGTGAAACGGGCTCCTACCAGCATGCCGATTAGTATAACCAGAGCTGCCGCCACTAAAGAAAGAGTAATTACGGCAAAGACTCTACCAAGGAAATCTTTGTAAGGTTTTATCGGCATTGATAAAAGTTTGGCAAGCAGTCCATTCGCTCTGTCACCGGCAATACTGGCAGGAAGATTAGACATACCGGCTATCATCAATGCGAAAACCATCATGGAAATAGTAAGAGAACCTCTGATATAAGGGACCACTTCCTGAGGAGCGCCTCCGGTAAAGGAGAAGCTGCCGATGACTACCCAGATTATCGGCCAGGCTATAGTCCAGAACAGAGCGGCCTTTTCCCTGATCAACTCCTTAATTACCTTGATATAGGCTGCGGATATCTGCATCAATTACCCGGTTTCCTCCTTAATATTCTTTTCAGTGAGTCTGAAAAAGACGTCTTCAAGGGTCGGCCGCGCCATTTCGATCCGCATTACTCTGTGACCGGCCTGGTCGAGACTTCTAACCACATCGGCCAGCAATCTATCCCCGTTTTGCGAATAGATTTTATATCCGGTCTCAGATTCAGCTACTTTGTTGTCTGTACTGAAGCCCTTCAATATCGATATTACACCATTACTCTTGACAGCTGTATCTATAGTGATCACATCCTCAACGGAATGTTCTCTTTTAAGGTCATCAGGTGTGCCTTCGGCTATGATTCTACCATTGTCAATTAATCCCACTCTTGAGGCTAGCTCGGCGTCACTGCCGATATGAGTGATCAGGATAATACTGGTATTCTTATTCTGGTTCTCTTGAACCATACCGAAAAAGGTTCTTCTTGCAGCTGGATCAAGCCCTGTAGTTGGCTCATCCAGGACGAGAACCTTGATACCAGGGAATGTGGCAGTGGCTACTTCCAGCCTTTTCCTCATCCCTCCAGAGTAATTTGCTACTCTTTTATCTGCTTCTTCAGAAAGCCCAACACGCTGGAGCATTTCATCTGCCAGTTGATTGGCCTGATGCCGGGAATATCCCATCAGGTTAACAAAATACATCAGATTTTCTCTTCCGGTTAGCCTGGGAGAGGAAAAATTCTCCTGCGGTACGTAGCCGATTGACTCCCTGGCCTGCGCTGGTTCCTTGCCATGCACTTCCACAATACCGCTATCCTGCTTCCTTACTGAAGCGATTATTGAAGCCAGAGTGGATTTACCGGAACCATTCGGCCCCATGAGGGCATAAAACTCGCCTTCATCTATATCGAGATTAATTCCGTCCAGCACGCGTCGGCTTCCGTATATTTTAACCAGGTTCTCTACGTGTACTGCATTCACTTGGATACACCTCTATTTAGTGATGGTCTTCTCTAAAAGCACAGATGAATCCAGACTGCTTAGCTAAGTAATATTATAACCAATAAATGGACTTTCTGGCATATAAAGTCTCTTCTAATACAAGATGAGCCTGAAGGAGATAATGATTTCTAAATGCCTATTGCATGATGTTAATATATCCAGAGTGATATAATACATATTAATATTCACCTTAGGTTGGCTGTTGAAAACTAGGATTAGGCCTTTGAAATTCAAGCATCGTTTAAATGAGATTACAAAGTATTTGGGTAAGCGGGCCCTCATCTGGTTGGGATTCCGAGGCACAGACGCTGCAGTCCTGCAAAAGATTCCACAATTTTCCAGGGTTTTTTCGATAACTGCTCCACTCGAAGCTAATTTGGCAGTTGTCGAAACCTGTCTTGAGATATTGCAGAAAAGACGAGTTGATCTGCATACGTATACCCCTGATAAGGATGATTCTGTGGAAATCAGGAAGCTGCAGAAGCTTCTTTTTGCTGAATTAAATAAGCCTGCCGCAGTTCTTGCGTATAGACCTGATAAGTTTTTCACCAACGTTTATTTTCCCAATGCTGAAAATGTGGAATACTTTGGCCTGTTTTTTGCCAGGCAGTTAGCTTTCGAGAATAAGCCCTGGGTGGAAAGTGAACTAAGAAAGATTGGGGTAAGAACAATACCCTGGAAATATTATGGGCTGAATAATTTTCCTGAAGTGATGGAGTTAATAAAGCAGGGACGAATTGTTGTACGTATAGAAAGCTCATCGGTTGGTGGTGGCGGAAATATGCTAATCATGCGAGATGAAAATAAAATATCCAAACTGTTGAATATCGATCAGAATTCTCTAATTTCCATATCTCCTTATTTTCAATCGAGCGTGTCTTTGAATGTTAATGCCTGCCTTTTCCAGGATGGATCAATCTCTTTGCACGGGCCATCTCTTCAGCTAATCGGTATTAAATCATGCACTAATCACGATTTGGGTTATTGCGGAAATGATTTTGCCAGAATTCGTGATCTGGATGTTAGTATTCTTAACGAACTGGAAGAGATGGTTGTTAAGGTGGGGAGATGGCTTTCAGGTATGGGTTATCTCGGAGTATTTGGCGTTGACGCGATTGAATATCAGGGCCACGCTTACTTTTCTGAAATAAATCCAAGATTTCAAAATTCCTCAGTAATAGCCGCTCAACTGGATAGAGAATTGGACTTGCCTGATTTGTATCTTAACCAGATGGCTGCATTTTGGGGATTATCGGCACCTCCGTATATATCTCTGAGGGAACTGGCTAAACAGCAAAGTAGAGTCTCGCAGATAATCTGCTATAACCAGCATCCGCAACCGATATCGTGCAGAGACACTCTTTATATGAAAAAGGAAAATGCCGATTGTACCCTTTTGCCTGCCCCAGATGTAGAAGTAGTGCCTGAGGGAATGCTCTTCAGATTATTAGTTGATGGGCCCGTGACTGTAGATGGACAGTCCCTTCTTGAAAGTTATGAAAAAGAGATTTCTGCATTGAAAGGATTACTCTTTCTTAAAATATTTTAGAGGATTATTAATGTACAATTGGGTAGCAAGGAATATCCTATCACAGGCTCTGGATTATGCCAGAGGGACCAGAACAATGAAATGTCTGAGTGCTCTTGAGGAGAGTCAGTGGTGGCGGAAGGATAGGATTATCAATCTTCAAAATGAACGCTTACGGGAATTGATCAAACACGTTTATGATAATGTGCCCTACTACCGTCACATATTTGATGAAAGAGGTCTGAAGCCTGGTGATATAGAGAGTAGTGCGGATCTGAGAAAACTTCCGGTTTTAAATAAAAAGATTATAAGAAATAATCATTCTCTACTGCAAGTCACCAATTTTCCTGGAAGAGGAAAGATTTATTGCTCTACCAGCGGTTCAACAGGGGAACCTCTGGTGTTTTATAGCTCTCGAGATGACCAGCATAATTGGGGATATGCCAGGGCACAAAGAGCACGAAGCTGGTCTGGTTACAATCTTGGTGATAGAGCCGTGAGCTTTCACCCGAGTATCCCAGACCTGAGCCCCCTGCAAAAGTTAAGTAATGCCGCTAAATTTGCTCTGAGAAGGATTAGGTTGGTTAATCCTCAAATTATGTCTGAAGATACTCTACCATTTATAGTTAAAAAGTTAGAGTCATTTGGACCTCAATATTTATCTGGCTATCCCAGCGCAGTTTCTATAATTGCGCGCTATATCCAAAAACATCGTCAGTTGAATCTGAAAATTGCGGCAATCTTAACCGGGGGTGAACAACTCTATGATGATCAAAGGGAACTGTTCCGCGACATATTTAACTGTGAATCTTATAGTTACTACAGTTCCTGGGAAGCCCATGATATTGCAGGGGAATGTTCCCAGCATACTGGATATCATATAGCTGCAGAAAATATTATCGTTGAAATTGTTGATGAAGTTGGCAACCCTGTCTCAGCCAATGAAGAGGGAAGGATATTGCTGACGAATTTACATAACTATGCCATGCCCTTCATAAGATACGATATT
>CAZIQW010000018.1:5554-9676 GCA_964541585.1 uncultured Dehalococcoidales bacterium
ACGACCTGTATGGACACGACGCCGGGGACCGCGTGCTTGTCCATGCGGCAGGGAGGGTCTGCCTTTGTTAGTCAGACTGAATGGCCGGGCAGATGATATTATATTTACTAAAGGTGGCAAACAGATACCAGGCAGGTCTCTCCCGCAGCGTTTCCTCGCCAGTTTGGGAGTAGGACAATATCAGATAATCCAGGAAAACTATGACGAGGTGATACTCAAAATGGTTCTGGATAAAGAGAAAACAGAAGAAACCGAGTTTGATATGGTTCGCCAGATCAAGGGTTACTACGAACCGATATTGGGAAAAGATATAGCATTAAAAGTGCAATTGGTAAATCAAATATACCCTGCTAAATCCGGAAAAACGGCAGTATTCGTATCTAAAGTTTCACCTCCACCTGTCATTTGATTATTTGGTTTTCTTCCACCATTCCCTTATATTGGAGCAACCCTCCGATGTTGATGTATTACTAAATCCATGCATATCCGGAGGGTTGCTCCCGGTTTCCTCTCTGCTTTATTCACTTTTTGACAGCTAGAACTGTTTCTGCATCAGAAAAACAGACAGCACTTTGGTCTCATTATATTTTACCACTCGGCTACGGATTGTTTTGTTCGCCGGTTTGATTACTGTCGGGCCCTTTAGTTTTGGTCCAGCGTTCCACAAGCTGACCAGCGGTCTTGCGGCCTCCCAGTCCAAACGCGATGGCAGCGGCTACTGCAATAGCTCCCAGCATCAGACCAAAGGCCAGTAAAATGATGTCATTGGCAAAACCCATGGCGCGCAGTCCGATAGCGACAGCCAGGATGATAATGAATATTCTTACCATTGTAGCTGTGGTCGAAGACCTGCCGCCGGATTGCAGAATACGGGCTATAAAGTTGGCGATGAAGATGCCAACGGCGATAATTATTACACCCAAAACAACCTGAGCCAGGAAAGCGGTAAGACTGGCGATTAATTCATTCAAAACCGTAAAACCAAGTAAATCAGCGGCCATAACTATAGCCAGAAGCATAATGGCCACTATGATAATATAGCCGACAATGCTGGAAAGCGAGCCGGCTCCCTCGGTAACAGTTTGAGTTAGTCCCAATTTGACAGGGACTTCGTTAAAGCGAATGCGGGTCAGGAATTTAGTAACCCAGCGGGCAAGCAAACGGGCAACGAAGTAAAAGACAACCAGGACGATAGCTGCGGCCAGAATATTGGGAACAGCGGCAAATATCTTACCAAACAATAGTTGGATGGAGCTAAGCACTCCCTCCAGGCCCAATACCTGGAGTATGGCCAGGATAAATAATATCCAGATAATCCAGAATACGGCCGTGCCTGTGCCGTTAGCTATCGGGTATTGATCGACCTTGCCCATCCTTCTGTCGATCCCTATAGCTTTGACCAGCCTGCGGGCCAGGTTCCGGAATATTTTGGCGAAAATCCAGGCCAGGAATAACAGCACCAGGGCAGCTACTACCTTGGGCAAGTACGTTAAAATAGAGGTGAAGAAGTCTCTTAAAGGATTAAGGAACAAATCATTCCAGTCCATAACTTTAGCCTCCTGATATTTGGTATTTGCATATCTTTAGCAGAATAATTAGAGTCGTCTAAAAAATAGATAACAGCCTGTCTCCAGGGCAGAGTTATATTTATTACATCGATCACCTCCTCTTCGCTTACTTGTAAAATGAATATTCTGCAAATGCAGGTTTATGTGATCAATAAGTAAAAACTCCCCGGGCTGAATAAGTGGTTAAGGCTGGCAAACTCAGGGAATTTTTAAGATATATTCGGGACACACAATCCCGGGAAGAACAAAAATGAACTCTGCTTTGCGTATTCTTAATATTTAAGAAAGACGCATTATTGAAAATTCAAAAGGGAAAGCTCAAACTGAGGTATACTCTATTATTATAATAGACTATTTTTAGCGGCTTTGCTTATTCTAATTTTAGTATAGCTAATTCAGAAATAATGTCAATACTTAAAATTTACATAATATGTTAACAAGTTATAAATTTTTAGATACCTGTCATTAATCTCATCTAATTTACTGAAGACGTACAGGTCGTTTTCCCGGGTTAATCTCCTTTTTTCGGGCAAAAATTAGCCCTCGCGTTCCAGGTCTCGTGAGGGCTATGGTTCCGGGTTAAATCGTTTTTCTTGATAAATTAAAACTTGATTACTTTTGGTGCATCAGTAAAAGAAGATATTGTTGCAACGGCGTCTTTTAAATATAATACCTGGCAGTTGTCGTCTGTTGCAGAATATTTGGATCTCAAACTGGGATAGGCGTCCAACACGCTTTGCTTGGCTTCCACACGATCATCTTCGACCGCAATAGCCTGAATCCGGACCCATCGGCCGGCATCAAAGGCGCAGATTTCAATGTTGGGATTTTTCTTCATCTGTTTGGAGACATCTTTTGATTTCCCTGTTTGGATATACAATTTGTTTTCAAAAACATGGACTGTACCAAAAGGACGCACTCTGGGCTGCTCACCGTCCATTGTTGCGAGATAGTAAGCCCTGCATTTCTTTAAAAACTCACATACTTCTTGCATTTTTTACCTCCATCATTGTCTGTAGTTTTAGACTTTACTAATGTTATCAGAAGAACAATATCCTGTTCAAATTTTACCCAGCCATCAATATTAACTGTGCTTGCTATGAGCTGGCCAATGGAGATTCTCCGCCTGTTCCCTCAAGTTTTCAGAAGCGAAAGGTTGTATTATTACGCAGACTATACCAGCCTGAACAATTAGATATGCTAACAGAGTCTCTTGCCTGACTTTCTGTTTGTACTCGACAATCACATATTGACAAAGAGTATTAGTAAGCTAAAATAGGAATAATACATTGGCTCAGTTATAATTTGGGAAAATCACGGAGTTAATCAATAGAAGGTCGAAAAAATGCTAATCGAAAAAGCGATAGTTCCTCTGGATGGATCCGCTACTGCGGAAGTTGTCTTACCTTATGCTGAAGAGTTTCTGGGTAGCACAGCGTCAGAGTTGATACTGGTTTTTGTGAAAGATCCATATGACAAGCGTTCGGATAATATGCTGCAATCTTACCTGGAAGGTGTGACTAACCGGGTAAAGACAAATGCCATGCAATACTTAAAAAAGCCCGGAATTAGAGAGTTTAAAGTGACTACCAGGATATTAATTGGTGACCCGGCAGAAGAACTGGTCAAGTTCGTGGAGCAAAATCAAAACAGTCAAATCACAATTGCCAGTCATGGTCACTCCGGTCGGGGCACGCGGTGGCCTCTTGGCAGCGTGGCTGATCAAGTGGCCAATGCTACTGATGTCCCGATGCTTTTAATCCGGTCGGAAATTGATAGACCAGCCATCCGTCCTAAGGGACATTTTCATCATATTTTAGCCCCGTTAGATGGTTCCAGAGAAAGCGAAGCCTCTCTGCCTTATGTAATTGAAAAGGCCCTGATTTATAATGCCGAAGTGACTTTGCTGGGAGTATTATTTTTCACCATGTCCGGTGATGGTTCAGCGACACCAGAACATCCAAAGATGATTGAAAAAAAGGCTGATGTTGCTAAATATTTAAGTAAACAGGTGGAGTTCCTTGAAGGCAAGGGAGTCAGCGCTGAATATATAGTCAGAGAAACTTCATCCAGTATAGCTGATGAGATAAATCAATTTACCCGGGACAATATTATGGATATTGTTATCATGTCCACGCAGGGGGCTTTAGGGTTGCGCCGCTGGATGATGGGAAGTGTCACTAACCGTGTTTTAAGGGAAGGAAATACTCCTTTATTGTTAATAAGGCCTTTTAGAAAATGAATAAATCATATTGACCCTGGCAGTAATGGACATCTCCCAAAAGGAAAAAAGTTGTTCGCCTGCACATATAGGTGTATAATTTGCATAAATAAAGGGAATTTCTTTTTGGTGCATATTTGTAATTTCCCTTATATGGACCAGAGCCTGTCAGGCTTTATTTATATTTGGGACAAAATTAAATACTCTTTGAAGCCGCGATTTTACACGCTCGTTGATGGCATTTAGCCCCTGAAAAGGGCATTGATCCCCTTAAACGGTATCCTGGCATATGACGGGTGAGTATTTTTTCAGTAATATTAATTAAGGAGGAAT
>CAZIQW010000018.1:9686-13899 GCA_964541585.1 uncultured Dehalococcoidales bacterium
TGGCAAGCTTGGTACGGAATATCCCGGTTTTGCGCTGTCACCGGCGTCGCGCCTGTCCCCTCACCGAGATTGAATAACGCCGGGCATTTTTGTAATATATGTGTGAGAGGTGAAAACGTTGATGAAAGCCGCTTTTATTGTTGCCCCCCGGAAGTTTGAAATAAGAGACGTTCCCATGCCGGAAATCAATGATGATGAGATGCTGGTAAAAATAGCCGCCTGCGGCATCTGCTCCAGCGATATGCCTGCCTATCTGGATACGCGGGCCGAACAGATGAAGAAGCTCAGGCCCTACCCGTGCCGGGGCGGCCATGAGCCCGCCGGTACGGTAGTTGAGGTGGGTAAAAATGTTAAAGGCTTTAAGGTCGGTGACAGGATAACCGGCTTTTTCTCCAACGATTGTTATGCAGAGTACGTAGCCTGCAATCCCACTGACAGGCTGGCTCGCGGCCATGGCTCCATAATCGAGAAAATCCCGGACGGGGTCCCTTTTGAATACGCTCTTGGTGAACCTTTGATGAGCCTGGTATCCATTATCCGCACCACTTCACCGGAGTTCGGCGATTTTGTTTTCCAGGTCGGGGCGGGATTTATGGGATTGGGTGTTATTGCCGGGGTGGCGAACCCCAAGCTAAGAGAGTATATTGTCGCTGACCTTGATGACGAGCGGTTGAAGCTGGCCAAAGAACTGGGCGCAACTATCACCTTGAATCCTGCAAAGGTGGACGTCGTGGCGGAAGTTAAAAAGATAACCAGCGACCGCGGGGTGGATGTGGCTGTTGAGGTCGTTGGCCATCCGCCGGGGGTTAAAATGGTCGGCGAGGTAATTAAGAACAACCGGGCCAAAATCATCATGGTTGGCTGGCACCAGACTCCGGATACCTACGAGTTGTTCAGCTGGATAAAGTCGCCTATCATTTACAGCCCGCAGGGCATCGGGATGTCCACGGACTATCAGAGCGAGCTGGTGCGTGCTATGTGGGCGGTGAAAAACGGTATTTTCCCCATGGAGAAATTAGTCACGCATAAATATAAACTGGAAGATATTGATAAAGCTTTTCAGGACAACGTCAACCGTACACCGGGCTATATCAAGGGCGTGATTATGCCGTAATCCCGGCGACGGATTCGCAGGGTGAGTTTGACATGTCCGGGTTAAGCTGGATAAACTTAGGACAGCGCCTGTTCAGGCACGTTTTTTAACTGATAGAACTATTATGGAGAATAGGAGAATTCTTTATGGCTGATTTAAAGGAAGTCAAGCGCCTCCAGGAGTTGGCATTCGACATGCGTAAAAAGCTGATTAATCTGTGCGGCAATTATGATGGGATAGTTCACATCGGCGGAGACCTGTCGATGACTGACCTTCTCATCGGGCTCTTTCACCATGGCATGAAAGTTGATCCCGCAGATGTCAAGAACCCCGGAAGAGATCGTTTCATTTTGAGCAAAGGGCACGGCGCGGTTTGCATGTATATTGCGATGTGTTTAAAGGGCTTTTTTGATTATGATCATATCCTGAAAACATACGGCCAGCTGGACAGCGCCTACGGTATGCATCCCTGCAAGATACAGCTGCCCGGAGTGGAATGCTCGACCGGTTCGCTCGGGCAGGGGTTGGCGGTAGCGGTAGGAATGGCTTTTTCCGCGAAGCAAAAAAAGGAAACGCACCGTGTCTTCTGTATGATGGGTGACGGTGAAACCTGTGAAGGTGAGGTCTGGGAAGCGGCGAATACCGCAGGGTCTTATAAACTGGGAAACCTTATCGGCATTGTGGACAGGAACAAACAGATGATGACCAGCCTTGACAGTGACTATATGAACCTCGAGCCGTATGCGGATAAGTGGCGGGCATTCAACTGGAACGTGTTTGAACTGGACGGGCATGATATGGCTCAGATAGTGGATGCTCTGGATAGCCTGCCGCCGATTTCCAGTGAAAAACCGACGGTGCTTATCGCCAGTACCGTTAAAGGCAAAGGGGTCTCTTTCATGGAAAGAAACGTTGGCTGGCATGCCGGGGCATTAAGTAAAGAAGATATGGAAAAAGCTCTGGCGGATATCGAGGCAGATTTCGCCAGGTTAGTGAGAGCATAATTATGAAAGTAACATTTAATTTCGGCAATTTTTTATCAGCCCGGTCAGTCATGGGCGATACCTTATTTGAATTGGCTAAAAATAATGATAACGTTTGGGCGCTGACGGCCGATACGGGTGGCGCTTTGAAGGAATTCAAAAAGGAGTTCCCGGACAGGTTTGTTGACGTCGGTGTCGCGGAACAGAACCTGGCCGGTATTGCTGCCGGTCTGGCGCTGGAAGGTAACATTCCGTTTATCGCGGGCATGATACCCTTTATGGTCATGCGAGCCTGCGAACAGAACCGTACGGCGATTTGTTACCAGGACTTGCCGGTGCGCTTTATCGGGACTGGCGGCGGCCTGACCTCCGGCGGCGGCTCTACCCATAACGCCATGGAGGACATCTCAATCATGAAGTCACTGGTCAATATGACCGTCCTGTCTATCGGCGACCCTAACATGGTGCGGGACATTATGCTGTTGAGCATGACCTATCCTCATCCCCTTTATCTCCGTTTGGCGCAGGGTAAAAAAGACCGCATGCTCTATGAGCCCGGCAAATACGAGTTTAAAATCGGCATGGGCATTACCGCCCGTGAAGGTAATGATGCCACCATTTTTGCTCACGGGGAAATGGTCTACGAGGCTCTTGAATCCGCAAACATCCTGGCAGAAGATGGCATCAACGTTCGTGTTGTTGATATGTATTCCATTAAACCGGTGGATAAAGACCTGATTGTTAAAGCCGTTAATGAAACTCAACATATTCTCGTTATGGAAGACCATCTTATGGAAGGCGGACTGGCCACCACTATCGCGGATGTATTCGCTGACGGAGGCATTTGTCCCCGGAAATTCAAGCGCCTGGGTATTCCGCAGGTGTATGCCGGTTTCGGCAGCGGTGCAGACCTGCGAAAAAAGTATGGCTACGACAAAAATGCCGCAGTGGCTGCGGTTCAGAATATGCTTAAGTAATTCAGGAACCAATTCTGCGCTCGCTCAAAAATAAAATAGTAAGGAGAGTTTAATGATTGATAAAGGAATCTTTGACCTTACCGGTAAGGTCGTTCTGGTTACCGGTGGTAGCCGTGGTCTTGGTCGAGCCTTCTCTGAAGCTGCGGCGGCCTTCGGGGCCAATGTCGTCGTCGCTGCCCGCGACCAGGGGAAAATCGATGAGACGCTGAGTGTGCTGGCCAAAAATAATGTTCAGACTCTGGGAATATCCGCCGACATGACCAGGGAAGAAGATATCCTGAGGATGATCGATGAGACTCTAAAAAAATTCGGCCGCATAGATGTTCTGTTCAATAATGCGGGCACTACCAGACCCCATCGCCCGATACACGAAGAAGTAATTGCTGATTTTGATTTTATCATTAACACCAATCTCAGATCTCCCTTCCTGGTTTTGAAATATGTCTTGCCTGTGATGATAAAGCAGAATAAGGGGGTAATCGTAAATATCTCTTCTACCGCCGGTCTCAAAGCAGAACTCCCGGAAATCGCTCCGGTCGGTTATTGCGCGGCCAAAGCCGGTATTAATGTTATGACACAGATTGCTGCCATCGAGTATGCCAAATATAATATCCGGGTCAATTGTATCGCTCCGGGTATCCATCATTCCGAACTTAACCGCGGCCACGGTCCCGAGTCAACCAAAACTCTCACTCCGGAGGAGATAGCCGCCAAAGAGGAAAGAATGAAGAAAGTAATAGACGATTTCCCGTTGGCCCGCTTCGGCAACGCTGAAGAACTGGCAGGTTTAGCGGTGCTCCTGGCTTCTGATGCTTCCAGCTATATCACAGGGCAGGTTTTCGCCCAGGATGGCGGACGGTCAGCCAAACACTAGGATTTCAGGGTTTTGGCATCAATGCCCGTAGAGAATAGAAACAAAATGGAGGGATTGTAATAATGCCTGATTGGAATTTATTACCGCTTAAGACGGACCTTTCAATATACAAAAAATTCAATTTCGAACGCTCACCGGTGTCTATCAACTACTGTTTCTACAAGCCGGAGGGATTCAAGAAGCTCGACAAGCCTGCGGGCCTGTGCGAGTTTGTGAAAGTGGCTCAGGAGAAGGGGGAGCCGTTTTACATAACCGCAGAGGAGGAGGACTGCGTCGGCAAGAGGTT
>CAZIQW010000019.1:0-12963 GCA_964541585.1 uncultured Dehalococcoidales bacterium
GGAAAGGGTTATGGGTCAGGTATCATCCGCGAAAGACGAAAGAGAATAAATCCCCAACGCGGACTATACCCGGAATTAGAGACAAGAGACCATCACCAGGATACAAATTACAAGATACAATAACCAGGTTGATTTAAGAATTAAGATTAAAGAAGGGAAGAGGGAATTCCTGAATCCATCCCCCACACCTTTGAATTTAAACTTTGACTTTTGACTTTTGACTTTTGACTTTTGAATTTTTTCTGGTGTTTGTCTCTTGATTATTGATTATCCCACATACTTTGGATTCATCAATATGGACGGCATTCTTAACATCAACAAACCGCAGGATATGACCTCGTTTGGTGTTGTAGCCCGGGTAAAGCGTATTACGGGTGAACGGCATACCGGTCACGCTGGCACTTTAGATCCCCTGGCTACGGGGGTTCTTCCTGTCTGTCTGGGACAGGCGACGCGGATTATTGAGTACCTTTTCGATGAAACCAAGACCTACCGGGCACAGGTAGAACTGGGCGTCACCACCGACACCTGCGATTCCACGGGCAAGATTATCAGGACGGCGGACGCCTCCGGTATAACCCGTGAAATGGTAGAGGAAACGCTGGCAAAATTTCGCGGTTCTATTCTCCAAACACCCCCCATGTACAGTGCCGTCAAGTACAAAGGCAAACCCCTCTACAAACTGGCCCGTTCAGGCATCGAGGTGGAACGTAAAAGCCGCCCGGCGCATATTCACAGCCTGGAAATCGTTGACTGGAAACCGCCTGTATTTACTCTGGATGTTGTTTGCGGCAAGGGTACCTATATCCGCTCCCTGGCGCATGATATTGGGGAAACGCTGGGGTCCGGGGCCAATATGAAAAGCCTGATTCGGCTGAGAGTGGGACCCTTTAGAATCGAAGATTCATTAACCCTGTCTCAGCTGGAAGAAGCCTGTCAACAGGGGAAGCTGAAAGAGTACCTCTATCCGTTAGATTATGTTTTGCAATTTAACTCCGTAGTAGTCAACCAAGTCCAGCAGCAATCCCTGATTCACGGTTCTCCCGTAACCCTGGAACCCGGCAGTGAAAACGGCCTGTCCGCCGCTGCACCCGCAAGCCGCTGTCGTGCTTATTCTGAAGACGGCAGCTTCATCGGTATTATCAAATATGATTCTGAAAACAACCGCTGGCAGCCGGAAAAGATTTTCCTGAAAAAGAATAATTGCGTGGCTGATTAGATTGTATTTGCCTCACACCAGGGTTTATGTTATCCTCAATTTAAATAATCTGGACGGTAATTTGAATGGTCTATGATTTTCATACCCATACTTCGCTGAGCGACGGCGACCTGTCACCGATGGAGATGATACGGCGGGCTGAGGTCAACGGTTATTCCGCCGTTGCTTTGACCGACCATGCCTCCACAGGCGATATGGAGCGGATAATCTCCGAAATAATCCGGGTCTGCGCTCTGGCGCGCAGCTACTGGAATATTTTAGCGATTCCCGGTATAGAACTTACCCACGTACCGGCTGGAGCAATCGGAGAAATGGCCCGGAAAGCTAAAGAACTGGGCGCTTGGATTGTAATCGTTCATGGCGAGACCATTGTAGAACCGGTCGAGAAGGGCACCAACCTGGCAGCACTGAACAGCCCCCATGTGGATATTCTGGCCCATCCCGGCCTCCTCACCCCGGAAGAAGCCCGGTTGGCGGCGGAAAAGGATATTTTCCTGGAAATCTCCGCCCGAAAAGGACATTCCCTGACCAATGGGCACGTGGCTAAACTGGCACAACAGGCCGGAGCCAGAATGCTGGTGAATTCCGATTCTCACACTGATAGCGACCTGCTTACCGATGCCTTCGCCAGTGCAGTTATCCGGGGAACCGGGCTGGATGCTGCCTCCTGTGATGAAGTGCTCTCCTTAAACCCCGGAATACTGGTCAGGAAGCTTACGGGTAAGTATAAAGTATAAAGCTTACTTCATTCAATTCTTTTTAATTTTTCATTTGAGATTTCGCATTTCCCCGTTAACATAGTTTAGCCCCTTGACAATAGAACAAATGTGCTATAGAATATTATCTGGTAAGTTAACGGAATTAGCGATGTTGCGAAACCTTAAACTATTGAAGGTGAATCATGAGAATTCTTTGTATCCTGCTGCCCCACTTCCCTCTGGGATGCGAAATCCGGAGATGCCCTGATATTAAGGATTGTTCTACCATCATCCTTCAGCCCAGGGATACGGCAGGTTCGCAAAGACTGGTCCTGGACTTTTCACCCGAGCTTAAGAATTTACAATGCGGAATGCCTCTCCAGCAGGCTCTTTCCTATAACCGGGAAGTTAAGCTGATTCAGGCCGATTTACCTTATTACCGGTCCGCCTTCTGCGAGATACTGGATGAACTGGAGCAGAGGAGCCCCCTGGTAGAAGGCGCTGACCTGGGCCAGGTTTACATCGGCCTGGACGGGCTGCAGATGCTCTACCCGGACGATGACATACTGATTAAAGCCATGCAGGAAGCCGTACCCGAGACCTTCCCCTCCCTGATGGGGATTGCCGGGGGTAAGTTTTTAGCTTACCTGACCGCTTTGCACAGCCCGCCTGACGGTTATCGAGTAATGACCGGCGATGCCGCCCCTTTCCTCAGAGACCTCCCCTGCGATGTCTTGCCAATCTCCCTGAAGTATAAGGGCAAGCTGCACGACTTCGGACTGCATACCCTCGGTCAGGTAGCCGCCCTTCCTCCCGGCCCCCTTCAGGCCCAGTTCGGCCCGGAGGGACGGAAAATCCGGGAACTGGCCGGAGGCTACGATGATACGCCCTTATGCCCGCGGTACACGGAGGAAATTATAGAAGAGAGCACCGCTTTGACTTCGGTGACGGTCTCCCTGGATGCCGTAATGGCAACCCTGGAAGCACTGCTTTCCCGGGCCTTTATCAAACTGAATTACCGGGGAATGGGAATTCGCAGTATCACCCTGTGGACCCGGACCTGGAACTCCGGATACTGGGAAAAAGATGTCCGGTTCAAAGAACCGGCCCTGAATGTAATAAGCGCTATGTCCCGTATCCGGCAGGTCATGGAGAACTATCCGCAGCCCGGCCCGGTAGAACAGGCAGGTATCAGAATTACCGGCCTTGGTCATCAGTGTGGACGGCAGAAAAGTCTTTTTTCCGAGGTTCGCGCCAGAGACCGTTTGCTGGATGATATTAAACAGCTGGACCTTCGACTGGGAAGCCCCCAGGTATTCAAGATAAAGGAAGTTGAGCCTTGGTCCCGGATCCCCGAAAGACGTTATGCCCTGGCGCCCTTAAGCCGGTAAACACTCCGGAGCCGGTACAGGTGGAAGAAGCTGACTCCGGCTTTCCGGCGACGGTGAGTACTACATCTTTGAACTCGTCAGGACGGAAGCCGCCGGTCATAAAAACCGCGCGGAAACAGGTGATTGCAGCTATTGATGACTGCTGGCGGATTGATGACGAATGGTGGCGCAGCCAACCGGTTTCCCGGCTGTACTATACCGTCCGGCTTAAATCAGGACAAAAACTGGTAATTTATAAAGACCTTAACAACGGAAATTGGTACAGGCAAATGTATTAAGGAGAAGTCAAAAGGCAAAGGTGAAATAACCAAATTACAAGAGACAATCACCAAAAAATAACCAATAACCAGGAGACAAACACCAGGAAAATATCAAAAATCAAATCTCAAATCTCAAAAATTTTGATTTTTGACCTGTAATTTTGCCTTTTGACTTTTGCCTTTTGAATTAGCATTAATGTACGCCGAACTGCATTGTCACAGCTACTATTCTTTTCATGACGGCGCTTCTTCACTGGAGGAGCTGCTGGTACGGGCAAAGGAGCTGGGTTATCCCGCCCTGGCGCTCACCGACCACAATAACCTGTGCGGGGCCATGCGTTTCGCCCAGCTTACCCGTTCTCTCGAAATACAGGGTATCACCGGTGTTGAAATAACCCTGAAGGGAGGCTATCACCTTACCCTGCTGGCTAAAGACCGTCAGGGCTACCGCAACCTGTGCCGCCTGATTACCGCCGCCTGGACTTCCGGCGAACGGGATAAACCCGAACTGGACCCCGGTCTCCTGCCGGAATATGCGCCGGGACTGATAGCCCTTTCCGGATGTCCTCAGGGAGAATTGTCCCAACTGGTAGTTAAATCCAGCTTCCCGGAGGCCCGCAGCCTGATGCGAAGATACCTGGAGTGGTTCGGCCGGGAGAACTATTACCTGGAACTCCAGCAGAACCTGGCTCCGGGAGACAACGAACGCAATAAAAGGTTGCTGAACCTGGCCAGAGAGATGGATGTTAAAGTAGTGGCTTCCGGAAATGTCCATTACCACATCCGGGAAAGACACCAGCTGCAGGACTGTCTGGTAGCCATCCGGCACTGTAAAAGCCTGGAGGAGACTCACCGGGAAAGAAGGCCCAATTCGGAGTATTACTTGAGGCCGGTGCCCGGAATGGAAGCCCTTTTTCGCGAGTACCCTGAGGCTTTAAATAATACCCTGGAAATCGCCTGGCAGTGCACCCTGGATTTGACCCGGGACCTCAGTTACGCTTTCCCCGATTATCCGGCACCGGAAGGATATACGCCTGAAAGCTATCTGGAGGAACTTTGTTATGAGGCTGCTGTAAGGCGTTATGGAGCCATTACCCCTGACGTGAGCGAAAGACTGGAACAGGAATTCCGGCTGATTCACAAATATAAGCTGGCGGGATTCCTTCTGATGTACCACGAGGTAATTAAGCTGGGACGGGAAGTGATGATAGACCGGGGATTGAGTGACCCCTCCTTATCACTGGAGGAGAACCCGCCTGGGAGGGGCCGCGGTTCTTCGGTGTCTTTGCTGGTAGGGTACCTTATCGGTCTTTCCCATATCGACCCGCTAAAATACCGGCTCTCGCTGGAGCGGTTCCTTCCTGCCGATACCATGAATAATGTGCCGGATATAGACCTGGATTTCCCCCGCAGCATCCGGGAAGACCTGATACTGAGGACCCACCGGAAATGGGGCTGGGAATATGCAGCCCTTGCCGGCACCATCGCCACTTATCAGGTAAAAGGGGCCGTCCGCGACCTGGGCAAAGCCTTAAGCCTGCCGGAGGAAGAAATAGACCGGCTGGCCAAACAGTCTGACTGGGGCAGCGCCCGGAGTCTGGAAAAACAGATGGAGAAGCTGCCTCATTTTAAGGAAAAAATAAATGCTCCGGTCTGGCGCGACCTGATAAGATTGGCCTGGGAAATGGACGGCCTTCCTAAATACATGGGACAGCATCCTGGAGGCATGATTTTATCCTCCTCCCCTTTGATTGATATTGTGCCGGTGCAAAGAGGGGCCATTGAGGGGCGTTATGTCTGCCAGTGGGACAAGGACAGCATCGACGATGCCGGGTTTGTCAAAATCGATTTCCTGGCTCTGGGCACCTTGTCTCAGATGCAGGAAGCCATTGAGCTGATTAAAGAGCGCACCGGGAAGAGAATCGATATTTCACGCATCGACTTTGAGGATGCCGCTGTCTATGATATGCTCTGCCGGGGAGACACCATCGGCGTCTTTCAGGTAGAATCAGCAGCCCAGATGCAGACCATCACCCGGCTCAAACCCCGGAATTTGCTGGATATGGCCCATGAAGTGGGGGCGGTAAGACCCGGCGTAGGCGTCAATCATGGAGTGCAGGAATACCTGGCCCGCCGCAGCGGCAGCAGACCGGTAGCTTATGACCATCCCCTGGAAAAGCGGGCACTGGAACGCACCCTGGGAGTGGTCTTATTCCAGGACCAGGTCAATCAGCTGGCGATTGATGTGGCCGGTTTTGCTCCCAGCGAGGCCGACCGGATGCGCCGGGCCTTCGGCAGGAAGCATAACGACGAATTGCTCCAGCAGTACCGGCAGAGATTTCTCCAGGGAGCTAAAAACCGGGGAGTCAGCGAATCCGGGGCTGAAAAAATCTTCCAGAAATTCAACGGACTGTACATGTTTCCCGAGTCCCATGCCTTTGCCTTCGGGGTAACGGCATATCAGTCTGCCTGGCTGAAATTCTATTATCCGCTGGAATTTTTCGTGGGCATATTTAACCAGCAGCCGATGGGCTTCTATAACCTGGAGACACTGAAAGAGGATGCCGGAAGGCGCGGGATAAGAGTGTTGAATCCGGATATCAACCGGAGCAGTGCTAAATGTAATATCGAAAACGGAGCCCTGCGCCTGGGATTCCTGAATGTCCTGGGACTGGGGGAAGCTGCCGCCACGGCCATAGAAGAAGGCAGAAACAAACAGGGGACTTTTAAAAGCATCGGGGACTTCCTGGAACGCACCGGGGTACGGGAAGAGGCGGCCCTCAATCTGGCCGGGGCCGGCGCTTTTGACATCCTGGAACCCAACCGGAGAAAAGTGAAATGGGAAATCGGCCTCAGGTACCGGCCGGTCAACTCCCAGCTGTCTTTATCACTCCCGGTAAAGCAGGACGTGGTAACCCTGGAGGCGCCTGATGAATGGGAGTGCATGAAGGAAGAGTACGGCCTGCTCAGCCTTTTCCCGTCCGGTCATGTCATGGCCAAACTGCGCCCCCGGCTCGGCAATAATCTGCTGTGCAGTAAGGATATCGCACAGTTGAGCGATGGCGCAGAGGTGATTGCCGCCGGAATGGTAATCCGCCGGCAGCGGCCGCTGGGACGCGTGGTGTTTATTACCCTGGAGGATGAGTTCGGCCATATCCCGCTGATGGTTTTCCCCCAGGTATACGGGCCTAACGAGTACAAATTCAAATCACCTTTCCTGGTGATAAAGGGCAGGCTCTCCCGGCGCGAGGGGACACACAATGTAATAGTAAGCCAGGTGAAGCCCTTCAAAGCCATGGAAAAGATGCCCCGGTCCAAAGACTGGAGATAGTAGGCGGACCGCTGCGGGAAATTATCAAAATATATACATTATCCGGGCCGTCTTAGTAAAGAATGCAGCCGGTCCAGGTAATCCTGTCTGTATGGAACCGGCTGTCCAGTCCTGAACTGTCCAGCAAACCCAAAACATCAACCCCGATTGCTTCCAGCGACATTCTGGCCCGGTCGGGATACAGGCAGGGCTCATTGCTTTGCGCCCGGCAGGTATCACATAACCCGCAGTTCCCGCCAATCATTCCCCACACCCGGTTGACTCCTCTTTCTTTCAGGAGTTCTTCCAGACGCAATATCTTGTGGTGAAAATCCGTTCTGGTCCGTATCACACCTTCTCTATCACCCTTAACATCAATGTCCCGGGTATACTGCAGCAGCCAGCCTTTCTCAAAGCCCTTGAGCTTGGCGCGTATTTCTTCCAGAGAGCCGGCATAAGGCGGACAGGTATAGTTATTGCCGTAGTTCCCGCATTTGTTCTCAGAACAATAGGCTCTTATCCGCTCCTCCGGAATCAAAATATCCGGGCTGATTTCTCGGCAGGTCTCGATTCCCAGCTGTCTCGCCAGTTCCTCGAATCTCATATGCCTCCTCTGCATATATGTTATTTCCTCTGAACCCCACTTTAGTCGGCCAGCCTGGAATAGTCAAGTACCCTGTTTTCAGAATATTTTTAATTATACTATTGACATTATTAATTTTTATGGTATAATTTAATTAAATAAATTAATATTACAATTAATTATTTTAATAACCGGCCGATAGATAACCGAAAAAGGAGATGCCATTATGGCGAAGGACTGGCAATCACTGACTGAACTGACTCGCGGAGCCCCTATCCTGGTAGAGCGCGTCCGCCTGGTAGAGAGTGATATCCGGATAGAGGGAGAATTCGAGCTGCCTCCCCTGGCCCGCTTATCCGCCCAAGACCAGGTTTTTATCATGGCCTTTGTTCGGGGCGACGGTTCTATCAAAGAACTGGAACGGGTTTTCGGCATCAGCTACCCTACTGTTAAAAACCGGCTGGCGCAAATTGCCAGACAGTTCGAGTTTGTAGAAGCCGTACCACCCTCCCCCCGCGAGGATATATTGCAGCAGCTTGAACGCGGAGAAATCTCGGCAAATGAAGCTATTGAGAGGTTATCAAAATGAATATGCCGCCCTGTTTGATGAGAATGAAAATCTACAATCCCGATATTCACCTGAACCTGTGGATACCCTTATTTATCGCCTGGATAATCCTGGCAGTGCTTTTCCTGGCGTTTACTCCTGTCGTGATTATTGCGATTCTGACCCTCTGGCTGCTCAGGATGAATAGCTGGCTCCGGGCTTTGCTGAAACTGGGTCCATCAATCTATAGTTGTCTTTGCGCTTTGAAGGGACTTAAGCTGGATGTCAAAAATGATAAAGAGATACTCTTATTCTCCTTTAGATAAAAAATACTTTGGAGGTGTCGCTATGAACGACAATCAGAGAAAAATACTGGAAATGTTAGCTGAGAAAAAAATCAGCGTGGATGAAGCCGAAAGATTGATTTCACTGCTGCAGCCGGATACCGGGACCGGTCCCGGTTCCCGGGAGGCTCTTGAAAACAAAGCCCTGCCGAAATACCTGCGCGTTGAGGTCAAACCAAAAGGCGATAACCCTGAAGGCAAACACGATAACGTCAATATCCGGGTCCCTATAGGTCTGATGCGGGCGGGTATGAAACTGGCCTCTATCATTCCACCCAGCGCTTACAACCATGTGGATTCAGCCCTGAAGGATAAGGGTATTGAATTCGATTTGCGCAATATCAAGCCGGAAAATTTTGAAGAATTAATCGCCGCTCTGGGAGAACTGGAAGTATTCGTGGAAAACGATAAAGAGAATGTCCGGATTTATGCCGAATAATTCTCCGGTCCCGCAGGCTCCATCTTCTTTTTCCACCTGACCCGCATGATGATTATGGGTATGGTAACGGCCAGAACGATTATGGCGATAATCTGGGCCTGGTGCATACCGAAAAGGAAGGGGGAGCCGTCGCGGATAAACTCGATACCGAAACGCCAGGCCCCATAAAGGGCGTAATAGACCACAAATAGAGAGCCTTCCGGTATCAGCCTTCCCCTGAGCGAATAGAGGATGCCAAAGGCTGCCAGGTCATACCCGATTTCGAAGATATGGGTCGGGAGTACCGGAATCCCCAGGGGAGCATAGGAATTGGGATGGGTGTAAATGACGGCACAGCCCAGGAGAGATTCTTCACCGTAACAGCATCCGTTAAGGGTACAACCCACCCTTCCGATAGCCTGGGCTAAAATAATCCCCGGGGCAATTAAATCACCGAAGGCGCTGAAGCGGAACTGCCGGTTGAATCTGCTGTATATCCAGGTACCGATGGTCGCACCTATCACGGCGCCCCAGATGGTCAGGCCTTCGCCGCTTAGCATCTGACCGGGATTTTGCAGGTAATAGCCCCCTTTATCGATTATGTGTAGAATCTTGGAAAATATGATACCCGAAGGGATACCCACCAGGGCTATGGTAAAAACAGTCTCCGTGCTCAGGAGTTGGCTTTTCCGGTTCTGCCAGTATAGCCAGCCGACGACCGTGATGACTGCCAGGGCTGTCATCAGCCCGTACCAGCCGATGGTCAAAGGTCCGATTTTAAAGATGACCGGGTCTATACCAATATAAATTACATTACTCAATAACTACCGCCATAAACAAAGAATCTCAAACCAGTAATTCCCAAAGGCGCCTTCTCTTAATTTTTTTCTCAGGAGCTTAGAGCCTCCACGAAAGAACGGGCATCAAAAGAAGCGATATCCTCCGGGTGTTCCCCTACCCCTATATATTTAACAGGTATTTTCAGCTGATCGCAAATTGCCAGTGCGATGCCCCCTCTGGCGGTACCATCCAGCTTGGCCAGAAATATTCCGGTAACACCGGTTGCCTCTGTAAAATTCCTGGCCTGCAGAAGACCGTTCTGTCCGGTAGTTGCATCCAGCACCAGGAGAACCTCATGAGGCGCAGTGGTATCCGTCTTGGCGACGACCCGTTTGATTTTTTTCAATTCTTCCATCAGATTAAACTTGGTATGCAGACGTCCGGCGGTATCAATGATTAATAGCTGAGACTGCCGGCTTTTGGCGGCAGCCATCGCGTCATAGACCACGGCGCCTGGGTCCGCTCCGGGCTGGTGGGCCACAATCTCCACCCCTATCCTGTCCGCCCACGTATTCAGCTGGTCGATTGCCGCCGCTCGAAAAGTATCTGCGGCCGCCAGGATAACCGACCTGCCTTCATTCCTGGCCAGTTGAGCCAGCTTGGCTATGGAAGTGGTCTTTCCGGAACCGTTGACGCCGATTACCAGCACCACTTCCGGCGGGGCTGCTACCACCGGTTTCTCGAAAGGCAGGTCCAGAATGTTTATCATTTCCTTTTTTAAGGCTTCGCGTACCTGGACGCCGTCTTTCAGCTTTTCTTCTTTGACCCGCTTTTTGGTCCGTTCGATTAATTTCTCCGTAGTTTCCATCCCGACGTCTGCTGAAATCAGCACCTCTTCCAGTTCATCCCATAAAGAGTCATCTATGGAAGTCCGGTCGAACAGATGCATGGCCTTGGAAAACCAGTTATCTTTGGTAGGCTGCAAAGCCTTTTTAAACAAATTCTTGAACATATACAAGGACTCCTTAATATATTTATTATCAGTTTCGGGCGACCACCCGGCCGCCCCTGCGATTTTCCGCCCGGTTCTCCGCTAAGAATGCGGTTTCACACCTGCACCTGTCAATTCCTCTAAAAGTATTATCGCAGCTTTTTTGTCCAGAGGCTCATTGTTGTTGCCGCACTTGGGTGACTGTATACAACTGGGACAACCGTCCCGGCAGGGGCATTCGGCTATAGTCAGATAAGTCTTCTCCCAGAGTTCCCGGATAAGCTCGTACCCCTTCTCGGCAATCCCGATGCCTCCGGGATGAGCGTCATAGATAAATATCTGGGCTTTCCCCGTGCTCATGTGAAGCGGGGTTGAAACGCCGCCGATATCATTGCGGTCGCAAAGAGCAAAAAGGGGCAGTATGGAAATAGCCGCATGCTCCACCGCATGAATACCCCCGGCGAAGTCCAATCCGGCCTTGGCAATACGGGATACGGCTTTCTGGGGCAAATCGAACCAGAGCGCCACGGTATTGAAAATCTGGGAAGGCAAATCGAGCGGCTCTTCGCCGACTACCTCCTCTGTAAGCTGGGCTTTCTTATGGTAACCGACAATGCAGGAATTGACCTCCACTTCTCCCAGGTTCACCAGGGCCGTGCCGCAGTCCTGATGCCCGTATTCTTTGATAATCCGCAGGTCGGATAGCTCCCTGGCCCGCGTATAATAGGAGACCTCCGCAGGCTCAGCATAAGCCGTCCGGCTTTCCAGGTCCAGTTGAGTTACCAGGTAGGTATCCCCCTGGTGCAGATAAACTGCACCGGTATGCACCTGCGAGAAGGCCTGGCTGGATTCAATGGTTTCCATTAAAGAACCGGTTAGGGTATTCACAATGGCATAATTCCGTCCGGACGTGGAACGAATATTAATGCTCTGTGCCGGATAAGATATCGCGGGCGGGAAAAACCATTTGCCGTTACGCTGGCGGAGCAGGTTCTCCTTCTCCATTATAATAATCTCCCACTTTAAAGCCGGACCGAAAAAGACCTCATCATGCTCGCTGAGAGGCATTTCCCAGGCAGCACAGGCCAGATGGGAGCGCAATATATAGGGGTTCTCCGGATTTATCAGGGCATTTTCGAAATATTTCTGAAAAAAGTCCTCCGGATGACGCATAAAATACTGGTCCAGCGGGTTATCCATTCCGATCAGAAAACTCAGAGACTTCTGTTTGCTCCGGCCGCTTCTTCCCGCTTGCTGCCAGGCGCTGGAAATACTCCCCGGATAGCCGGTCAGAACTGTGGCTTCGAGGTCTCCGATATCAATACCCACCTCAAGCGCGGTTGTCGCCACCACCCCCAGGAGCTTGCCGGTAAAAAGCTCCTTTTCTATCCGGCGGCGCTCCTCAGCCAGATAGCCGGCGCGGTAAGGCTTAATCTTATCCGCCAGCCGGTGGTCTATCTGGGCCAGTTTCTGGCGCGAATAGTTATAGATTAGTTCGGTTAGACGGCGAGTGCGGGTAAAAGTCAGGGTGCGGATTTCCTTCTGCACCAGCTCGGTAAATAAAAAGGTGGCTTCGCTGTTGGCGCTGCGTCGAATCTCTTTATTGTCGTCAATTAAAGGCGGATTCCAGAAAATAAAATCTTTCCCGCCGTGAGGCGAACCGTCATTGTCCACCACGGTAAAAGGAAAACCAGCCAGCTTCTCCGCATGTTCACCCGGATTGGCGATGGTTGCGGAACAGCAGATAAACTGGGGTCTGGAGCCGTATATTTCACAGAGACGGCGCAGCCGGCGTAAAACACAGGCGACATGAGAGCCGAAGACACCGCGGTACATGTGCGCCTCATCGACTACCACGTATCTCAAGCGGCGCAGCAAGCGCGACCAGGACTGGTGATTGGGCAGGATGCCGATATGCAGCATGTCAGGATTGGTTATCAGTATCCGCGCGTTCTTCTTTATCTCATAACGTTCTGATCGGGGTGTATCTCCGTCAAAGGTGGAACACTCACCCGGCTTCATCAATTCCGGGCAAAAATGACTGCGGAAACTGCGCAGCTGGTCCTGGGCGAGAGCTTTGGTCGGAAAAAGGTACAGGGCCCGGCTGCTTTTCTCCGTTAAAACAGCCTCCATTACCGGGATGTTATAGCACAGGGTCTTGCCGCTGGCGCTGGAGGTGGCCACCATTACATTTTGCCCCCGGAGGGCAAGGTTCACGGCTTCGGCCTGATGGGCATAAAGAGGCAGCAGCCCATTATCATCGAGACAGTCCTGGAGCCTTTTAACCAGGGGACGTTCCAGTTCCCCCCATACGGCCTTACGGTGAGGAATATGCTCAATATGACTTATCTGGTTACTGTACGCAGCCTGAACGGTCAGATGATGGATGAAGTCGCTGGTATCCACGCTCCTCCTCGTCAGA
>CAZIQW010000020.1:0-2239 GCA_964541585.1 uncultured Dehalococcoidales bacterium
CACCTACCCCCTATCCTACACTCTTTCCCTACACGACGCTCTTCCGATCTTATTTTGAGCTTCAGCCAGACGGTTTTCGCTCATCCTGATTTTCTCTTCCATATCAAACCGGTAGATACCCTGTCCCAGGATTTTTGAAACCGACTCCAGAATTTCTATATCGCCCGGAGATAGGGCTGAGACCTTCCTGGCAACCAGATGAAGCGCTCCCAGCATAAATCTATTATGGTGAATGGGTACAACCACAATAGTCTGAAAACCCTGTTTTATACAGGCACCCCGGAAGGTGGCTATCTGTTCCGGCGAAAGTTTCTTAATAAAATCCGTTGAGTTAAAAAGACAGAAAGAACCGGTCACGGTCATCGCCTGACGGTCATGGGGTTGAGGGCTGTTTAAAATAACCCGGGTGCAGGCACATTGGTCTTGTTTCAGAGATAATATGCACTCCTGCCGGATAAATTCATCGCTGAAACCGCGGAAAACTACATAAGGAATGGTCTTATTATCCTCATCTACAATCCTGATGCCGGCGCAATCGCATTTGCTCCAGTCATAGATAAGATCCAGGGCTTTTTCCAGATAGTAGTTCTTCGAAGACACCTCCCAAAATAGCTGTAAGATGGCGTTGCTGAGTGATTTTTGCCTTTCTATCCAGATTTGATTCTGCCGGAGGCTTTCTTCTGCTTTCTGGTGTTCCTGGCGGGCTTGAGTCTCGGATAGTTCTCTTTCGACAACCGATCCGAGGCGTTTCAGGTTATCCTTCATGACATAATCTTTGGCTCCGGCCTTTATCGCGGAGACCGCAGTTTCATCGTCAATCTGTCCGGATATAATAATGCAGGGGATATTCTGATTATTTTGATTCAATAATCTGAGAGCATCCAGGCCGCTGAAACCGGGTAGAACGTAATCGGATATCACGATATCCCATTCCCCTTTGTCTAAAGCAGCTCGCATTGATTCGGCGGAATCCACCAGCTCATAAACAGGTTTATAGCCGTGCCTGGTTAATTCACGTATGACCAGCATGGCATCACTTTGTGAATCTTCAATCAACAGTAAGCGGAGAACTTTATTCATGGTACAATACCTCCGTTATCGGGTATTACAACTTCTGTAAACTGAAATAGAAGGCAGCCCCTTTACCGGTTTCACCCACTGCCCGGACTTTTCCTCCAAGGCGGTGAATGATGCGCAGCACAGAAGCCAGACCGATACCGGTCCCCGGGTAGTCTCTGGCTGAGTGCAGACGCTGGAAAGGTTTGAAGAGCTTATCCGCATAAGCCATATCGAAACCAGCCCCGTTGTCCCGGATAAAAAACTCCGGATTACCGTCATTATCCCGTGCCCCGAATTCAATTTCAGCCAGGGGAATTTTAGCGGTAAACTTAAAAGCGTTACCCATCAGGTTCTCAAAGACGAGCTTCAGCAATCTACTGTCACCAAGAGCTTTCAATCCGGGTTGAATGACAAACTTCACCTGCCGTTCAGGATGCAAACGTAATAAATCGGATGCCACCTCCTCGGCCAATTGGCTCAGATTGATTTCTTCCAGGTTAATTTCAGTGCGGATAATTCTGGATAAATTCAGAATATCATCAATCAACTGGGACATCAGATGGCTGGAAGAACGGATATGGTTGAGGTATTCTTTGCCCTGCTCATCCAGCTTATCGGTATAATCTTCCAGGATGGCGCTGCTGAAGCCGTCCAGACTTCGCAGGGGGGCTTTTAAATCATGGGAAACCGAATAGCTGAAAGACTCCAGTTCCTCGTTGGTAGCTTCCAGTTGGGACATATACCGTCTTAGTTCTTTCTCAACTCTTTGACGTTCAGATATCTCCTGCGCCAGATGTTCATTAACTTCTTTCAATGTCGCAGCATGTCTGGTGATTCCCTGTTCACTTTTTTTTAATTTAAAAAAGAGAAGTTCGTAAGGTTTGGAAAGACCGGTTTCAATCAGTGCTTTATAAATAAGAAAGAAGGAGACAATTTTCAGCATATGGCCTGCAGCATTGGCTATGCCATAAGCGTCAGTGTAGAGCGTAAATGTCATTTCCGAGGCAATGGTTATGGCCAAAGCGGCTACCAGCAGCATAATAATATTGCTTCCGAATTCTCTCCTGTATTTGATTAAAAACATAATCGAAAGCAATAACATAACCGAAATGATATATTCGCTGATTACTTTAAAGGGGGTTAAACCAGTTCCTTCGACAAAGGCCTGGGGAAAAATGCC
>CAZIQW010000020.1:2249-12906 GCA_964541585.1 uncultured Dehalococcoidales bacterium
CGAGGCCAGTATCAGCCCGGTAACCAGTAGATAGCCATAGAAAACAGCCGAAGGATTGAATTTACGGCGAATGAATAAAACGGCCAGTAACAATGACAGGCTTTCCATGTAGCGGGCAGCTATCCAGAGCTGGGTAGCCGGATTAGTTTCAAACCCGGGAAAGATACCCATTCCCTTGAATGCCAGGGTATGAATTAAGTCCAATCCTCCAATAAAAAGATAAGCAATACCGATGAAAAGAAAGTAATAATTATCCGACATGCGGCGGGAGTTCCAGGCGATGGTGAAAATAGAGAAAGCGATTACTATACTGAATATTTCCGCCAGGCTGTGAAAAAAGAGATAGTTGGAACGGCTGAGAAAGTATAAACCTGTTAAGATAGCTATGCCCACAAGAGCGGCTGCAATATTCTTAACTGTCAAGTCCTGCCGGGTAGATTGAACCTGGGGGAAATTATCCGCCATTAATAAACTATCCCCTGTGATTAGTAATCCGTCATCCCCGTTCGGGCTTTTTCAACCTGTCTCCGGCAGCCGGGGTAAAACACCGGATAATTGATGTTATTACTCTTGATGTGAAAGTGTCAAATTATAGATATGAAAAGATAAGCAAAAGGGGCTATGGTCTGGGAACCCTCCCATTGAGGGGAAGAAAAACAGGAATGAGCAGGTTGCCGAAGCAGTAACGTGAGTGATGAATTACGTTTGTGTATAATGGTATCATGGAGTTCCGGTTGCCCTGGTGATAATCATAACTTAATAAGGGTGGAAAGTGACTTTGAAGCAGCAACTTAAAGACTGGGGTAAGCTCATCATCGTACTGCTGGACGAAATCCTGATTATCGCCTTGATATTAATTATATTAAGGGCTGTTGGAGTGGAGCTGGCCTGGCCTGTGATTACAGGAATACTTATCGTAGTGGTTGGTTTTGTTTTTCTTATCCATCGAGCAGTTTTCGCCAGTCTGCACCGCAAAAAGGTTGCCGGAATGGAAGGGCTTATCGGCCAGACAGCAATTGTGGTTGCAGCTCTCAAACCAAAGGGTACCGTCATGGTAGAAGGTGAACTCTGGAAGGCTGCAACTGCTGGAGACCATGTTGCGAAAAACGAAAAGGTAGAAGTATTAGCGGTAAGCGGGCTCATGTTGAGAGTCCGCCGGGTGCCTCCGGGTATCTACAGTGAACTAAGACCGGGGCAATCCTGAAAATCAAACGGTGTTGCTTGCCGGGCATCCTCTTGATATTACCTGGCCCGGGGTGCTGCAACGGGTTTATGATGCAGGAGCATCTGTTCAAGATGTTCTTTGCCTTTAGTTACTGCCCGGATAGCTTCTCCCACTACAATCTCGTATTCATCATTCTCCAATGCATCCAAAATCGGCTTGCTTAATTGGGACGGCGATATTCCCTTGAAAGATAAATTATCGTCTTTTCTTCCTTTAGCCAGGTCTGTGTCCACCAGTGGCGGCACTATTTCAAATATCCTTACCGCGGTGTCTCGCAATTGCTGTCTCAATGCCAGACTTAAAGCGTGTATTGCGGCTTTGGTAACACAGTAAACAGGTATATGAGGCATCGGCATAAATCCCAGGCTGGAAGAGATATTAATTACCGCAGCATGATGCTGTTTCATTAACAGGGGGATGAAAAGAGCCGAAAGATGCACCGGAGCTACGAGGTTGGTTGCAATTTCGCTCTGGCTGCCGGGGAAATCCAGAGCTCCGTTTTTAAAGTTGATTGACTTCTGAATTCCTGCATTATTAACCAGTATATTAATACCGCTGAAGTTGTCTTTAACCCAATTATAAAGAGAGTCCCGTTCCCTCTCATCGGATACGTCACAGGCTCTGATATGAAGCTGCGGAAATCTTGATTTCGCTTCCTGTAATTTGTCTTCTCTTCTGCCACAGATTATTACTTCGTTACCTTTGTTTATGAACGATTCAGTGAGGGAAAGACCGATACCTGTTGCTCCGCCCGTAATCAGGACAGTATTACCTTCAGTCTTCAATTTTCTCTCCTGTGGTTTGAACTTAATCAGCAGTATATTCCAGCTTTTCCAGCTTAACTTTACTGGCGATAGGAAACGGGTTATCTCCTGTATCTTATTTTAATTTCAGATCCGAAAATTTATTGCCTATGTATTCCTTAGCTTCCGGGTAGCCTCCCCATCTATCTCCAGAGTCTCCGGGTTGATAACGACCTTGTACTTATCCCGGGCCATTTCGATGGAGACCAGCTCGTTTTTAACATCCATTCTCACGGCTTCGGGGTCTCTCTCTTCCGGACGGCCGACTCCGGCACCACCGCCTGATAACGTTACCATACGGTCACCTGGCTTCAGCTTGATCTGGTTATGGGGATGGATGATGTCTATCCGCTTGCCTTCTGACAGAACATAGGCTGCATTAATTGGTGTGCTCTCTCCTCCCTGCTGGCCTGAACCCTGAGTGAAAAAACCATTCCAGGGACCGCCGATGGAGGTAGCTTCGTTACCACTATCATTAACAGCTTCCCAGACAACTCCGGGTGCCCCTCGCCATTTTCCAGCTCCGTGAGCATCCGTACGGTATTCATACCTGATTATATCCCAGGGGAAACGCACCATCTCGTCTTCGGCGTCGGACTTACCCACCACTCCCAGGGTGCCCATATCGCAAGCACACTGATAACCATCATACCCGCTGACCGCCCCGGCTCCTGCTGAGGCACAGAATGAGGTATAGATATATAAGCCACCTTCTCTGGGGTCGTTCCCTACCAGAATCGGTCCTATCAGCCGGGAATAGGCGGCTATTGAACGGTCCGGCAATGCTTTAGAAAGCACATTCAGCACCGCCTCTATCACCATAGATCCCGTTACTGCCGGAGCTCCGGCGACCAGTGCCCCCGGATGACAGTCTACAATAGTCCCTTTCCTGGTCACCACGTGGATGGGACGCATACTGCCTTCATTATGATAGGCGCTTAACTCCTTGCCTAAAAACAGAAAGGTGGTACATAGAGTATTGCTTAGATTCTGATGGTAATAAGAATTAATCATCCCTTTAACCTGGGGGTCACTCTCGGAGAAATCAAAGGTCAGCTCACCATCCTTGATGGTAAGGGTGCAGCGGACAGTCACCGGAACCCCAACGGTCAGGCCATCGTCATCCGTCTGAGATTCTGATGAGTAAGTCCCTTCCGGCCACCTGGCAATCTCAGCCCTGACAGCTTTCTCCGTCCGCTGAATCATCTCTTCAACACTGGCCAATACAGTCTCTTTGCCGTATTTATCCAGCAGCTCTATCATCCTTTGCTCGGCGATGCCCGTGGACCCCATCAGGGAAGCCATCTCCCGCCGCATCATATCCGGCAAGCGGTTATTGGCCAGGATTAACTCCACCACATCATCTCTCCATTGCCCTTTATCGACAATCTTAATCAGGGGGATGTTCAGCGCCTCGGCAATCGAATCATGAGCCAGGAAATGAGAACCGGGCTGTGCTCCTCCCGAATCAGCTACATGGGTGCCCATGCAGGTGAAGAACACCAGCTTATCCTGGTAGAAGATGGGACGGACAAAAACCCAGTCGGGTAAATGAATGGCTCCGTCCGGAGGGTAGTTGGTCAGGAAGACGTCGCCAGGATGCATATTCCCGGCAAACTTCTCTTTAACTCTTTTAATGGCATAGGTGCTGGATATCAACCGGGGGGGAAACCCTTCCGGGATGGCGATCGCCCGGCCTTCAGCGTCCCAGATGCCATAGGCCATATCATGCAGGGTTACCACCAGCACGTTGGTGGCTGTCCGTTCGACAGTCTCACGCATCTCCCGGCAGACTCTCTGGATATAATGCCAGGCGGTGGCAATGGTTACCGGGTCAACTTGTTTTATTTCAGAACTGATTTTACCCATCATTAACTCTTCCTCTCTACCAGATAATTACCATAGGTATCAACTTTACAGATATTACCCGAGGGAATGACCGTGGTGGTGGTCGGCTCCTCGATAATCGCCGGGCCTTCGATTTCATTACCCGCCCGCAGCTTGAGCCCGTCATAAATCGGAGTATCTCTCCACTGGCTCTCAAAGTAACAGGGCCTTTGCCGTATCAGGGCTGCAGAAGGATCGGTGTTACCTCCTTCAATCTGCTTGATGGCAATCCGGGATGACTTTAACCTGGCGGTCAGGCGCAGGTTGCGAATCTCCACCGGCACCCAGGGCAAGGCGAAGGTAAAAACATCCTTATGCAGCTGATGGAATTCTTTTATCAGCTTGTCCAGGTCTGGCTGCACTATCTCTCCCTCGGCAAACTTGATTTCCAGCAGGTGGAACTGACCCCGGTAGCGCGCATCTGCAGACCTTTCTATCTCGATATCTTCTTTAGTTACCTTAAAGGCGGCAAAGTCCCGGACTGCTTCTTCCAGCATGTCTTCGTAGATTTTATTCATCTCTGCGGGACTGGCTTCGTCCGCTTTGCAAAGATAAGAGCGCAGATAATCCCTCCCTACATCCAGAAAGAACATGCTCCAGGCACAGAAGGAGGAGGAGAAGCGGGGCACTACCGTCCGGCGCATCCCCAGGAGATTGGCAATAAAGATCCCGCATAACGGCCCCCCTCCGCCTACCGCCAGCAGGCTGAAGTCTCTCACGTCATAGCCTTTGCGGGTGGAGATTTCCGCCACGCAGTCCGCCATATTGGAATTGACCGTGACCATCATGGCCTGGGCCGCTTCCTCTACACTCATCTTTAAGGGGCCGGCTATCTTCTGCACCGCCTGGCGGGCTAATTCAACATCCAGTTTAATTTTACCCCCGCAGAAGTTGTCCGGGTTCAGATAACCCAGGACGACAGCCGCATCGGTAGTGGTGGGTTCCGTACCCCCTTTGCCGTAACAGGCCGGCCCCGGCTCCGCCGAAGCGCTCTGGGGGCCCATCTGGAGCAGACCCAGCGGATTTAACCATCCGATACTGCCCCCACCGGCTCCGATACTGATTACATCAGCTACCTTGATTCCTATCCGGTCGTCTCCCAGCCATTCCCCCGCCTTTAAGCTTACCTGGCTGTCCCTTACCAGCGAGGCATCCAGAGTAGTCCCGCCCATGTCACCGATCAGGAAGTTGGATTCACCGGTGAGCTGACCCAGGTGAACGGCTCCGGCCGGGCCGGCTGCCGGGCCGGAGTTGGTCAGGTAGACCGGCTTTCTCACAATGGCTTCCACCGATTGAACGTACTGGTTGGCCTGGACAATCAAAAGCTGTCCCTTGAATTGGAGCTTCCTCAGCTTATCTTCCAGGGTGTTTAAATATTTCTTCACGATAGGGCCGACACTGGCACTGACCACGCAGGTGCTTTCCCTTTCATATTCCCCCATCTTGGGCAGGATGTCGCTGGAGCAGGTAATGAAGACCTCCTCTCCCAGATGCTTCTGGCAGATTTCCGCCGCCCGCAGCTCGTTAGCCGGATTGGCATAGGAGTTGATAAAGCAGATAGCCACGGCTTCTACCTTTTCCTGTTTGATTTTTTCAATCACCGGCTGAAGGTCTTCTTCGTTGACTTCATGGATAATCTCCCCGCTGTATCTGGTCTTTTCCTCTACCCCAAAGCGAAGATAACGGGGTACAATCGGCTCATAGGGCGGGATAAAGGCATCATACATGGAGCGAGTCTCTATCTTGAGAGACCGGCGCATCTCGATGATATCCCTGAATCCTTTAGTGGTAATCAAGGCGGTGCGGGCCAGCTTCCTCTGCACCAGGGCATTGGTGGAAACGGTGGTACCGTGGATAATCCATTCCGTTTGCTGTAAAAACTCCCCGGCAGTCAGCTGATAGAACCTGGCTGCTTCCAGAATGGTGTTTATCACCCCTTCCGAGAAGTCCCGGGGAGTGGTGGAAGTCTTGAACTCGTGCAACTCCCCTTTCTCATCCAGCACTATGCTCTCACTGAAAGTGCCTCCCGTATCAATACATACTCTGAACATGTTTTCCCCTTTTCCCTTAAATAATCTATGCTGATAATAATATTATGGATTTAAAGTACAGCCCGGTTATTTTCTGCAGGTGATGAATTATTCCAGTTGATTTCCATCAGAGTTACATCCTCGAAGTTCCATCTTAATTGCAAAGATAGAAGCTATCCAAAACCTCGTATGCTGATTCAAGGTGAAGTTGAATGCAATGCCAATAATACATTATCAGATAGCTTCTATCGGTCCCTGCCCCCCGGATTATTTCAGGTTGAATATTCTCTGGGCGTTGCCTCCCAATACCAGTTCTTTGTCACTGTCGCTGATATCCAGAGCCCGGACATCTTCCACTCCCTTTATCAGCCATTCCCGTCTCACCGGATAAGAACCGCCGAACAGCACATGCTCGGCTCCAAGTACCTTTATCGCACATTCCAGTTCGGCTTTGCCCCATGAAGGCGCACAGGAGATATCAAAGTACAGATTGTTCTTCAGGTAGCCCCTAACCTTTTCAGCGGCTTCCAGGTTAAAGCGTTCCATCTCTTCCGGTACCCGGGATTTTTTGGGGGTAATTAAATCTACGTAAGCAAAGAACCCGCCACCCAGCATGGTATGAACGAATTTCAGATTGGGGAACTCATCAAACATCCCGCTGAATATCTCTCTTCCCACTGCCGTGGCCTGGTCCACACAGCGGCCAAATTGACGGCGGAAATTGGTATAACTGACGAGGTGCTGATAATCTACCGGCAGCGGTGTATGGTGGACGGCCACCGGTACTTTGAGCTCATTGAGCCTCTTGAAGTAAGGCCTGAACTCTTCTTCGTCCAGGTAGAGAGTGCCGTAGTGAGCGGCTACTTCCACTCCCACAAACCCGTATTCATTAATACACCGTTCCACTTCTTCCAGGGCTTCTTTAGTGCCCCAGGGAGGGACTATCGCCAGGCCGTAGAACAAGTCCTCATGCTGTTGGATATACCTGGCCATGTCGGCATTAACCTTCTTGCACAGCTCCAGGTCAATCCATTCCTGCCAGCAGGGGACTCTCAGGATAGCCTTGTCTACCCCGGCTTCCTTCATAGCCGCAATCCGGCTGTCCGGGTCTACATGTACAGGGCCAAAATTCAGGTTCTCGCAGCCTTTGGGCCATTCAAGTACAATCTGGTCCTGGTTGGTACCCGGGATTTTCCGTAAGCTGGCATGCTGTCCATACTCACGGGGAACAGAGTTGATGAAGTCATCCCTCAATTTGGTATTGGTTAGCAGGTCCGGTGGGAGATAATGCATGTTGTCATCAATAATCCAGGTCATATTAACTCCTTATCCTAATATTTAATTATCTGGTAGGTATCATATAGTCCGGCAGCAAGGTAGCAATTTCCGGAATAAACAGGACAATTATGAGTCCGACTATGGTGGTGATGAAAAAGGGAACGATTCCCCGGAATATCTTAATTATGGGTACGTCCCGGTTCATCCCGCTGACAGCATAAACCACTATCCCGAACGGCGGACTGATGGAACCTAACATTATGGTCAGCACGCACAAGATGCCGAAATGTAAAGCGTCAAAGCCCAGCGCTGCAACGATGGGGAAGAATATCGGCAGCGTAATGACGAGAATAGCATAAATATCCAGAATTAAACCGGCAACAATATATATCAGCAAGATGACTCCCAATATAATGTAGCGGTTTAACTCCAGGTCGTTGACGAAAACCGTCAATGCGGAAGGGATTCCCGAAGTGGTCAGGAAGGAACCGAATATCATAGCCCCGATAAGCATCAGCATTATCATGGCCGTTATCAGCAGCGATTCGTGCAGGGACTTGACCAGGTTTTTGAAATTCAGTTGCCTCTTGGCGATACCGATAAGCAGTACCGCAAAACAGCCGCAGGCTGCAGCTTCACCGGGAGTAAAGAAGCCGGCGTAAATGCCGCCCATTACAATAATAAAGACCACTACTATGGCTACCATCTGGCGGGTGCTCTTCAGCCTTTCAATCCAGCCCACATTGGGGCCTGCCGGTCCGGTAGCCGGATTTAGTCTGCACTGGAACGAAATCTGAATAATGAACAAAATCATGATTAAGAGGCCGGGCAGTACACCGGCAATGAAAAGAGAACCGATGGAAGTTTCCGTGAGAAAACCGTAGATAACAAAGGCGCCGCTGGGCGGTATCATGATACCCAGATTCCCGCTGGCGGCTATGCAGCCCAGCGAGAACTCATCCTTATACTTGTATTTCCTCATCTCCGGAAGCGCTACCGAACTCATGGTTACGGCGGTGGCAATATGGTTGCCGCAAACAGCCCCAAAAGCAGTACAGGCTGCGGTACAGGCCATAGCCAGGCCGCCCTTTAACTGGCCTACCCACTTGTATAACGAGGAGAAGGCATCCTCGCTGATGCCTCCCCTGGCAGCCAGCATGCCCATCCAGGTGAAGAGGGGTATCACCAGCAGTATTTCATTAATACCCTGCCGCCAGGTGATAAAACCCAGGGCAGAATAGGCCGGTTGAATTCCCCGGATCAGAAACAATCCGAGGAAACCGGCCGATATCATGGTCACTCCAATAGGCATGCCCAGTACCATCAGAACTACCACCAGGGCTATCATTAATAACCCGATTTGCACAGATGTTAATTCCATTAACGTTCTCCCGGAATTTTGCTAAGAGCTTCCAGTACCCGGGCTAAAAATACCAGGGTCATCAGGGCAAAGGCAAAGGTGGCTAAATATAAAAAGGGCGGGGTAGGTATCCCCAGCAGGGCAGTCTCGGCATTCGTGGCCTGTAAGCGCTGCCCCTGTAGCAGCAACCGCCAGGTCACTATTCCCAGCACCCCGGTGACCGCCAGCATCATAACCGACTCGATAACCAACCGCCCTACCCGGGGCAGCCGCTCCACTGCAATCAGCAGGGATACGTGACGGTCTTTAAGCGCCGCAATTGACATGGGCAAAAACACTATCAGGGCAAAGGCCAGTATGGTGAGGTCATGAGTGCCCCGGATGGGGGCATTGAAAACACTGCGCATGAAGACGTCCGCCACCACCAGCAGCATCACAAAGACCATCGCCACCATGCTGATACCCGTCAGCAAGTTGCTGAGAGGGGAGACCAGCGCCTGGATGTATTTAGCTCCCATACCGATGCCGGACGATTTGGAGTCGCGTGTGGATACCAGTCCTTTGAAATATTCAGCCACCCCGCTAAACATGGTTATTCTTCCTCCAGTATTGATGAACTACTGAGAATACTGATTAACGAGACTGATTGCCTCGTCCATTATTTCCTGTCCGTTAATGCCTTTGGCGGTAACATCGGCTACCCACTCGTCCCAGGTTACTTTAGTAACCTGCATCCATCTTTCTTTTTCTTCATCCGGCAGGACGTAAATCGGCGGGTTGCCGGCTCCTTTATCACTGCCGATGATGGCATTTTTAGGTCCGGCCTGAGCGGCCTGATGAGCTTTGGCAAACTGATAGGAGGTTTCCGGGGTTGAGTATTGATCAATGATTTCCTTGAGGTCAGCAGGCAACTGGTTATAGGCATCTTTATTCATGGCTACCAAGAAGACACGGGGTAAAAATTCGAGTTCGGTGCGGTATTTGGTGGCATCTTTGATTCCAAAAGCGAGAGCACCGGAATAGGCGAAGAAGCAGCCGTCAATGGTGCCTCTATCCAGTGCTGAGAACATGTCGCCAGTGCCTACTTCCACCGGGATTGCTCCGAGGGCATCAATAGCGGAGGCTTCCACTTTGCCGGAAGCCCGAATTTTCAATCCGGCGAAGTCTTCCAGTTTTTCCACCGGTTTGTTACCAAAATATTGTGCAAAATGCAACGGGGCTGTAATCAGGAGCTTGACTTCCTGTAATTCGCTATCTACAGCATATTTATTTAATATTTCGTGTGAAACAATCCCGGCAACCTCGGTGCTCGGATAAAAGAAAGGCAGGGTATTGATGCCCAATACGGGGAACCGTCCGGGATTCATTTCAGTATCCACCTGGGCAATATCGCACAGGCCGGTGGCGACAGCATCGTAGGCATCGCCTGCCTTGACCAGTGTTTCACCGGGATAACGGGTAATTTTGATTCTCCCGTTGCTGGCTTCCTCAACTTCTGTGGCCCAGGGTTCAAAGATAGCCGTAGTCAGTGAAGCTGTGGGTGGAGCGTGAAAGGCGAAGGTTAATTCAACCGTTTCATCGGATGTAATGGGGGAGGCAGGGGCAGCGGGTGTAGTGGGTGCCGGTGCCGGGGTAGTAGGTGCTGGAGCCGGAGCGGGTGTGGACTGGCAGCCAGTGAGTACCAGACCGACGATAAGCATAAACACAATGCTCAAAACAAATACTTTCTTCATATTACTCCTCCATGATTATTAATCATATGATGCGACCAATTTGACCACGATATGTAATTACTCCAATAGCACCTCCTCATCATAGTTTTTCAAAGATAATCAGTTATTTCACGAGCTCCGTGGGGCTCTTTTATATTCCAAAACTGGCTGGTAGTTATCATTCTACCTTATCGCTGTTACTATGTATCATATCAACGGAAGGAGGAAATTTTATGTGCCATTCCGGGATCCCCAGTTCTCTGAGGGCCTGGCGCCTGAGAGTCCAGAGCAATGAAATGAGCTCTTTTCTCTGCTAGATCGGAAGAGCGTCGTGTAGGGAAAGAGTGTAGGATAGGGTGTAG
>CAZIQW010000021.1:0-11591 GCA_964541585.1 uncultured Dehalococcoidales bacterium
AGCGTGGAGGAGTATTTTGGTAAGGGGAAGTTATAAACTCTAAATTCTAATTTCTTGGACTTTGGACTAAAAATAAGAACCGCGTAAAAATGATTACACTTTAATTGTGATCGCAATAAGCGCAATTCAATTTACGCAGTTCCGATTACAATTATATCAGCACTTTAACAAACTAGGCGATACCTTAATGGATTTACTGGATGCTATCTGCAGCACGCCGTCGGCTCAATCCGTGGCAGAATATAGCTTAAGTCTCCTCTTCCGTCGCTCTTACAATTCACTTTATAAAGGGGCTCAAGCCCGCCAGCTTTCAACAGAGTCACTGTCCCATCTGGTAGCTCCTTATCTGCCCCAACCCGCCAGACCTTTCTTCTTATTGGGTCTGGATATCACTCCCTGTCCCCGGGTCCACTCCTTCAAGTTAGAAGGGCGGGAATGTATCCATCGCGCCAATCAGATTAAAGGCAGTCCCCAGATTACTTACGGACACCAGTATTCGGAAGTCTGTATGCTACCGGAAAGAGACAGTCCACTCTCTCCCCGCTGGGTAATACCCCTCAAGGAGCAGAGGGTCAGTCGGCAAGACCAGGAACAGAGCGGAATCAAACAAATCCTGGCCCTTTTGGAAGATGAGCAGTTACCCTTTGGGAAAGATTTCTGTGTACTGGTAGGAGACTCAGCGTACAGCACTCCCACTTTTCTCCATGCTCTGACAAGTGATAAGCCCGACCTGATCGTGATTACCCGTGTTCGCTCCAACCGGCATATTTATTCCCCGGTCCAGCAGATGCAGACTAATCGCAGAGGACACCCGGTCTGGTATGAGGACGAATTTGCCCTTAACAACCCCGCTGGCTGGCCGAAGCCGGATCAGGCATTTTCCCTGCTGACTACCAATAGCCGGGGCAGGCCTAACCGGACAGAGGTCATGGTCTGGCACAACAAGGTCATGCGAGGAAGTTGGAAGTCTGCCCACTTGCCGATGCACAAGCTACCTTTTACCCTGCTCAAGATAGATCTCTATGATGAGCAGAACAAGGGTGTGTTTAAGAAACCCCTGTGGCTGATCGTGATAGGAACCAGGCGGGAAGAATTGAGTCCAGCGACCAGTCTGGAAGCTTATCATCAGCGACCGGATATGGAACACTTCTTCCGCTTTACCAAGCGGCAAATGCTGCTGACCGGTTATCAGACTCCCGTTACCGCTCATGAAGAGAACTGGTGGCAGTTGGTCCATCTGGCCTATCTTCAGTTATGGATGGCGCGAGACCTCGCCCGAAGGTGTCCTTATCCCTGGCAGCGCTATACTCCGCAGGTGGCTGAGAAGACTTTATCACCGACCATGGTACAACGCAGCTTCAGCGGAATTATTCGGCAGTTTGGCACACCAGCCCGTCCTCCCAAACGGCGGGGTAATTCTCCGGGGAGACTCCAGGGCATGGTGTTAGCGCCCAGAAAGGACCAGTTCCCGGTCCACCGGTGTCGGAATTAAGGTTAATCGCTTCGTTTATTAAGTTTTTAAGGTGCTGAAAGCTTCCCTTAAGCTGGGAAGACAATGCGTTAACATCTTTTATTAGGTTTTACTTGAGCTTTGGTTATTTGTCCAAAGTACAAAATTTGTAATTTGTAATTTGTACCTTGGTTCTTGTACCTTGTATCTTGTATCTCGCTTCTCGGTTCATTTTCATTGTTAACCCTGGAATTTCCTGCTTTATGTCAACGCAAATTTGCTCAATCATCTTTTTAAAACTAAAATATAAGGTAAAACATTCATCAGAGGAATAAGAAATGCCCTTTACAAGACCGGATATCATCCGTCCGCCCAGTGAAGCCGGCAGCTACTTTTTGCCCCTGACCAGCGGCTGCTCCAATAACTCCTGCGGCTTCTGTAACTATTACGGCTGTCAGCTCAAGATTAGGGAAACGGCTGAAATTAAGGACGAAATTGATGCCCTGGCTTTATATCTGAATCACAGGCTGCGTGTCCCGGGAATGCCCGGCATTGTCTATGCGATTGCCGGCGGATGGGACGGCAGGCGGATTTTCCTCCAGGACGGAGATGCTCTGGTCTATCCTTATCCTCAGCTGAAAGAAGTCCTGGAGTACTTAAACCGGAAATTCCCCGGGCTGGAAAGAATCGCCAGCTATGCTACAGCCCAGGACATTCTGCGCCTTGGAGTAGACGAACTGAAATCCCTAAAAGAACTAAAACTGGGCATTATCTATCTGGGAGTGGAAAGCGGCGACGAAGAAATTCTGCGTGAAGTTAACAAGAGGATAGACTCCGAACAGATGATTGAAGCCGGACGGATGATTAAGGCGGCCGGGATTATCAGCTCGGTAACCGTAATCCTGGGACTGGGTGGTCCGCAAAGAAGCCGCGAACATGCCCTGGCCACCGCTGAAGTATTGAGCAAAATAGACCCGGATTTCGCGGGAGCCTTAACCCTGACACTGGTACCGGGCACCCCCATGTATGACCAGTATTGCCGGGGAGATTTCTCTCTTATCTCTCCAATGCAGTCCCTCCGGGAATTAAGGCTGATTGTCGAGAATGCAACCTTCACCGACTGTTTTTTCAGCTCCATGCATGCCTCTAACTATCTCTCCATCCGGGGAAGGCTGCCCGGAGATAAAGCGAAGATGCTGGCCCAGCTGGACTATGTCCTCTCCCGCCAGGACCCGGGTATGCTGAGGCCTGAATTCATGAGAGGGATGTAGAACGCCTGGTTACCCAGAGTTCCAGGCCGTCAATCCCGGTTATGACTACCTTCTCCTCTAACTGAGCCTCTCCTCTATCTAATACTGCCGTCCAGAGTTCTCCCGAGATCAGAACTGTTCCCTTTGGATTCAAGACGGACTTGACTACTGCAGTCTTTCCAATAAAATCTTCCCTGCCTGCCGAAACTGGCTCGCGATGTGCTCTGATTCCCCAAATAACCGCAATAGCAATGAACGCAGCAATAGCAACTCCAATCAGAACAATTACCCATGTCTCTGTTTGAGTCAGGCTTGAATATATTTGAAATAACGAATGATTTAAATTAGAAAATATAGATTCAACAAATTCCAGCATATCCCTCCCCTGGAGCAAATGTGTCTTTGCACTATAACATTGCAACCTTGAATCTTCAACACTGAGGAGGCAATTGTTGTCTCAATTTGTGTCCTAACCTGAGGATTCTTTTATTGACTTTCCATAGTATGTACATTCATACTAAAAGTATATGGGAAATAAAAAACCGCTGCTGCTTCTGGTAGATGGAAGCGCCCTGGTACACCGGGCTTTCCATGCCCTGCCTCCTTTAACGATAACCAGAACGGGGGAGACCGTCGGCGCAGTCTACGGCTTTGCCATGATGCTGATTAAAGCCATCAACGAATTAAAGCCATCGCATTATGCCATTGCTTTCGACAGGAAAGCGCCTACCTTCAGACATCAGCTCTTTGACCAGTACAAAGCCCACCGGCCGGCAACCCCGGATGAACTGGTTAACCAGTTCGGCAGAGTAAGAGAAGTCGTTGACGCCTTCCGCATTCCCATTTTTGAACTGGATGGCTATGAAGCGGATGATATTTTGGGCGCCCTCAGCACTCAGGCCAGCCAGCAAAATATAGATACGGTTATCCTGACCGGCGATGCCGATATGATGCAGCTGGTTTCTCCCGAAGTCAAGGTCTTTTACCCCCGCCCCGGCGGCAGCTTCAGCGATGCCATGCTTTATGATGAAGAAGCCGTGAAACAGAGATATGGAGTAGAACCGGTTCGGATTGCCGACCTTAAAGCATTGAAAGGTGACCCGTCCGATAATATTCCGGGTGTACCTGGAGTCGGTGAAAAGACCGCTTTGAAGCTGGTCCGGCAGTTCGGCAGCGTTGAACAGTTGCTGGATAACCTGGAAGAAGTGGAGCCGGCTAAGCTGCAAGAAAAAATTAAAGATAACATCGGGTTATTAAAACAAAGCAAAGAGCTGACAACCATCGACAGGGAAACACCGGTGACGCTGGACTTCGATGAATGCTGCCAGTTAATCCACTATGACCGTAACCGGGTAGCTGAATTATTCCGCGAACTGGGATTTAATAGCCTGCTGCCCAAATTACCCGGAACGGAAATGGAGAGACCTGCCCAACCCGCACTGGCGGCGGAAGCCAGGCTAATTGGAACACAATACCGGACTATTGACACCCTTGAATCCCTGGACGCTCTCGTCACCCATCTTGCCTCGGTGGATTCGCTGGCCGTTTCTACCCAGGGCTCCAGTCTTGGTCCTGTGTCAGCTCAGCTTGTGGGTATCTCCTTATCTCCCGCCGAAGGTGAGGCTTACTATATCCCGGTCGCGCCCCCCGGCACATCACCTGCCGGCCAACTGCCGCCGGATGCAGCTATTGCCCGGTTAAAACCTGTTCTGGAGAATGACGCAGTTGCCAAGTATATCCACAACAGCAAGTATGATTTAATACTTCTCGCCGAAAACGGAATAGCTCTGAAGAATCTGGCCTTCGATACCATGCTGGCGGCCCATCTTGTCGGCGATAAATCCCTGGGTTTAAAGGATATCGTATTTAACAGAATGGGTATCGAGATGGTTCCTCCCGGTGCTCTTGTAGGTACCGGCGCCAGGCAAATACCCCTGTTCCAGGTAGATATCGAACAGGTCTCCAATTATGCCTGCTCCAATGCGGATATGACAGGCAGGCTAACCCGGGTACTGGCAGCCGAGCTTCAACAGCAAAAAGAACTCCAGGAACTCTTTGAAAAGGTAGAGTTGCCGCTGGTGCCGGTTCTGGCGCACATGGAACGCGTCGGGATAATTCTGGACACGGAATTATTAAAACAGATGTCTCAGCGTCTGGGCGAACAGTTAAGCGAAATTGAGAAAAAGATTCACGCCGCTGCCGGTCAGGAATTTAATATTAACTCACCGGCTCAAATGGGCATGGTCCTCTTTGAAAAACTGCATTTACCGGGGAAAAAGGTCCGGGGCAAGTATTCTACCGAAGCCTCGGTACTGGAAGAACTGCGCGGATATCCCATTATTGAGGACATACTGGAGTACCGGCAGCTGATGAAGCTGAAGTCCACTTATATTGACGCCCTGCCCTGCCTGATAAACGCGAAAACCGGCCGGATACACACCAGCTTTAACCAGACCCGCACGACCACAGGCCGGCTCTCCTCCAGCGAACCGAATTTGCAGAATATTCCGGTCAGGGGCGAATTGGGACGGGAAATCCGCCGGGCCTTTGTCGCTCCGCCCGGAGCGCTCCTCCTGGCCGGTGATTATTCGCAAATAGACTTGCGGGTACTGTCCCACTTGTCCGGTGATGAGAATCTGCTGGAAGCTTTCAGACAGGACAGGGATATCCATGCTGCCACCGCTGCCCAGCTTTTCGGAGTAGACATTCAAGAAGTAAAACCGGATATGCGCCGCCTGGCCAAGACGGTCAATTTCGGGGTAATCTACGGCATGAGTGAATTCGGTCTGGAGCAGGCTACCGAGCTGTCACGTAAAGAAGCAGGCCGGTTCATTACTGCCTATTTTGAAAAATATCCCGGAGTAGCGCGCTATCTGGACGATACCCGCGAAAAAGCCCGCAGGCTGGGCTATGTCCAGACCATCCTTGGACACCGCCGCTATGTCCCGGAAGTCAACTCCCCCAACCGCATGATCCGGGAAGCGGCCGAACGCATGGCTATCAATATGCCTGTCCAGGGCACTTCTTCTGATATCATTAAAGTAGCGATGGTCAATCTTTTCCGGGATATTCAGCAGCGTAAGCTCAAGAGCCGGATGCTTCTCCAGGTACATGACGAACTGATATTTGAAGTGCCCCGGGATGAGATAGATGAGATGATTTCCCTGGTCCGGGAGCGCATGTCAAACGCTATCCGTCTCAGCGTGCCGGTTAAGGTAGACATCAAGTCCGGGCCCAACTGGGGGGCGATGGAGTAGGAGCAATTGAAATGCCGGAACTGCCCGAAGTTGAAACTACAATCAACGATTTAAAACCCTTCGTAATCGGCAGGCGAATTGAAGAAGTGGATATCTTTGCTCCCAATATTATAGCCCGGCCTTCGGCAGAAAAATTCAGGAAAGGACTGATAGGACGGAAAATCCTCAACCTCAGCCGGCGGGGCAAACATCTTATTTTTGAACTGGATAACAGCCAATTCTTGATTGTCCATATGAGGATGACCGGCTCTTTACTATTAAAAGAGGCGGATGAGGAGCCTGAGAAATCGGTTCGAATTATATTTTACCTGGATGACAGAACTGCCATCCATTTCCGGGACATGCGCCGCTTCGGAAAAATGTGGCTGGTCGAGGACAAAAATTCCGTCATCGGCAAGCTGGGGCCGGAACCGCTGGAACCGGAGTTTACCCCCGGGGTTTTGGCCGGAATTCTGAATAACCGCAAGACCTTTATCAAAAGCCTGCTTCTCGACCAGACCCGGATTGCCGGCATCGGCAATATGTATGCCGATGAAGCCCTTTACTATGCCCGGATACATCCGTTAAGGCAGGCTAACAGCCTGACCGGTCCAGAGATAAAACGGTTGCACGGCGCCATTCAGAAGGTGTTGTTTCAGGGTATTCGTAACCGGGGGGCCAGTACGGAGACTTACCTCCGACCCGGAGGCGTTAAAGGAGAAGCACATCTGCAGTTCCAGGTAGCGCATCGGAAAGGAAAGGACTGCCCGGTCTGCGGGGGGCCTGTTAAACGTATTACCGTCCATCAGCGCGGTGCTTTCTTTTGCCCTTCATGCCAGAGGCTGCCGGAAGTTCCGGATAGCCTCCGGCAGTAATTCCTGGACAAAACCCAGGGTGGATACCAGCCAGTCCATTATCGAAGAATTGACTACAGCCTGCTCCAGCCAGTCCCAGACCGGGTAAGCCGAAATCAGGTACGTGAGCATTGCCAGCCCTATACCGGCCCCCAGAAGATTCAGAATACCCCCGATAAGACGCAATAATATTCCGTTCGGCCAGGTCTTTTCTGTTATCTTTCGGGGCAGGAAAAAAATGAAGGATAGTATGATGCTGGCAACAGCCAGGGCAACCAGAAAACCGATGAAGTTTTGCCAGTTTTCTCCCGGCAGAAAATGGAAAAGTCTGGCTAAAAACGGATAAAATATCCCGGCAATTGGAATGGCTATGATAAGAGAAATCAGCGAGAAAAAGCTTTTCGCCGCTCCCTGCATGATTCCCCCGATGAAGCTTAAGAAGAGTATTAAAGCTGCTGCGATATTGACTAATATCATTCCTGGTTCCTGATATTATTTCAGGTCACCCCGAATTATATTACATTATCTTTCCTTAGTCTACTTATTTCATCATCGCTCAGGTTCAAAAGGCCCCGGTACACGTAATCGTTGTCCTGACCGTGTACCGGGGCTGCTCTCCGGTATTCCGCCGGGCTGTTCGAAAGACGAATGGGATTTGCATCTGCCCGGGTTTTTCCCAGAACCGGATGCTCCATTTCGACAAAGAAACCGCGGGCATTGAGTTGAGGATCCCGCGCCAGGTCGGCAGCATTTTGAACAATGCCGGCAGGCACGCCTTCCTTCTGGAGAACAGCCATTACTTCTTCAGCTATGCGCTCTTGTGTCCACACCTGAATAAGCCTGTCCAGGGCTTCGCTGTGGTTCAGTCTACCGGAAAGAGTAGCAAACCTTTCTTCCTCTGCCCAGGCCGGGCAGTCCATAGCACGTTTTAAACCCTCCCAGTCCTGATTGGTAAAGACCGTAATGGCACACCAGCGATTCTCTCCCCGGCAGGGGTAAACTCCATGCGGAGCCGCCTGTAGTGATGAGTTGCCCGTCGGCTTTACCTCTTCCCCTTTCAATATGTAGTCCCGAATAGCATCGGCCAGCAGGCTGGACATAGTCTCGGTCTGGGAGAGGTCTATATGTTGTCCTTCTCCGGTCCTCCGGCGGTATTCCAGGGCTCCGAGCAGCGCCAAACTGGCATAGAGGGCGGCGACATGGTCGGCATAAGAGAAGCCGATGCCCGAAGGCGGCCGGCCCGGATAAGAAGTGAGCCAGGTGATACCCGAGAATGCCTGTACTGTAGGCCCGAATCCGACATAGTGCCGCTGCGGACCGGTATGTCCCATCACGGACATACTGAGAAGAATAATATCGGATTTGATTGCTTTTAGCCCGGGATAGTTCAGTCCCCAGTTGGCCATCACCCGGGGACTGAAGTTTTCCACCACTGCGTCGCTCATTTTCACCAGTTTTTTAACTATTTCGAGACCTGCGGGTTTTCCGGGATTCAGCGTTATTCCCAGTTTATTGCGGTTCCATGTATTATAATAGCCCAGGCTGAACTTGTCTTCAGCCTCTTTTGCCAGAGGCTGGACCTTGATTACCTCCGCCCCGAAGTCCGCCAGCAGCCGGGTGGCGTAAGGGCCTGCCAGAACCCAGCTGAAGTCCAGAATACGTATGTTGCGCAAAACAGGTGGGCTGGAAATTGTCTTCATTACCTGTATTATACCTCATATTATCGGTGTGTAAATTACCTATACGATTTGTCATTAAAATGCAGTATAATCTAAATTACTTAATCGCTGTGTGACAAATCCGCTTGACAATTTACGCATGTTCGAGGCAAAATAGCGCATTAGCCTTAAAACCATCTGTCAGATTCCGTTTTTTAGAAACGGTATCGGATTATTGCCCGGTCCGGAATTCCGGTCGGTTATCCAGGGCAACCAGGATTTCATCATCTACCTATGGTTTGGCTCATAGTTAGATGATTTATTATGCTCAAAAAACAATTTAGGAGGATACTAAGATGAGAAGGGTTTCACTGGTTCTGGCGGCAATTTTACTGGTCAGTGCCTTATTGCTGGCTGGATGCAGCAGTCCTGCACCGGCGCCAGCGCCAACTTCTGCACCGTCACCGGCGCCGTCACCTGTCCAAACTCAAACTTACAATTTTACCTACAGTAACTTTTTCCCACCCACACACTTACACTCAATCCTGGCAGAAATGTGGATAAGTGAAATTAACAAACGGACCAATGGTGCGGTAGTAATCGATTATTTCCCCGGGGGTTCACTCACTGCCGGCGCCAAGATTGTTGACGGCGTGGTAACCAATATCTCTGATATCGGTATGACAGTGGTTTCTTATACCGCAGGACGTTTTCCGGCGGCTGAGCTGGTTGAGATGCCCCATGGTTATACCAGCGGATATGTGGCCAGCATGGTAGCTAACGATTTCTATAACCAGTTCAAACCTGAAGAGTTCAAGGACCTGCATGTACTCTATTTTCATGCCCACGGTCCCGGTCTGGTCCTCACCACCAAAAACCCGGTTCGCAAGCTTGAAGACCTCAACGGTATGGTATTGAGGTCTACAGGTGTTGGGGCCAAGATTGCCACCGCTCTGGGCGCCTCCGGATACGCTGCGGCCCAAAATGAGGCCTATGAGCTGATGTCCAAGGGCGTTATCGGCGGCAGCCTCTCTCCAGCCGAGGTTCTTGAGGGTTGGAAGCAGGCCGAAGTCGTTAATTACGTGACTAACAGTGTTGATATCGGCTATACTGCTAATATGTTAGTGGTGATGAACAAGGCAAAATGGGACTCCCTGCCGGCAGATATCCAGAAAGTCTTTAACGAAGTCAACCAGGAATGGATTGAATCTCACGCCAGGGTCTGGACTCATTATGACAAATCAGCTATGGACTTTTTCAAGACCTTCCCGAACCGGGAAGTAATTGAACTACCTGCGGATGAGATGGCCCGATGGGTTGATGCCGTACAACCTCTGATAAACAGTTACCTGGAAGAATTAAAGGGCAAGGGATTACCGGCCGACGAGTATGAGAAATTCATCAATGAACGGGCTCAATACTGGGCTGAAAAAGCACCCTCCGCTGAAGAATGTTCATCATGGGTCAAAGATAACGTAAAGAAATAGAGGTGCCCTGTTTATGGAGACTCAGGCATCCTTACGCCGGACTGGCGGGTCGAACCGCTTGATTGACCGGTTGGATAGGTATGTCAGTAATCTGAGTAGATGGCTGAATTGGATAGCCGGAGCAGGACTGGTTGCGATGTTGGTTCTGGTCATTGCCGATATTATCGGAATCAAAGTCTTTTCCAGTCCTGTTCCGGGCGCAATAGAAGTAGTTGCTTTCCTCGGTGTGGTGGTTATCGGTTTTGCGATAGCCTATACTCAGGTTTTACACGGTCATATCAAAGTAGACTTTATTGTTATGAAATTTCCGCCCCGTCTCAGGTCAGTGATAGATGTCCTGATACAAATTCTGGGAATGGCTCTTTTCGTGATGCTCGCCTGGCGCAGTATTGATTACGCTCAGGTGCTGCAAGCGTCAGGGGAAGTTTCCATGACCCAGCGGATACCCTTTTATCCTTTTATCTATGCTCTGGCTTTTTGTTACCTGATAACCTTTCTTGTGCTGGCGGTGGAATTCGCTAAATCACTATTGAAAGTTGGTAAAACATGGAGCCGGTAACTATTGGTTTGATTGGAATCGGGGTACTGGTGATAATTTTTCTCCTCGGGCTGCCGGTAGGATTTACCATGGCCATTGTTGGTATGGCCGGTTTTTGCATCGTAAATTCCCCTTCAGCAGGATTAGGCCTGCTGGCACGAGATTTTTTTGAAACATTCTCCTCCTACTCCCTTACCGTCATCCCTATGTTCGTCTTTATGGGATCGATTGCCTTCTTTTCCGGCATGAGCGGCAGGTTATTTGACGCCAGCTACATCCTGTTCGGCAGATTGCGCGGCGGGCTGGCTATGGCTACCGTTGCCGCCACAGCCTGCTTTTCTGCTATCTGCGGCTCTACCAGCGCTACGGCAGCGGCAATGGGGAAAGTCTCTATACCTGAAATGAAACGTTACGGGTATCACGATGGTCTGGCAGCCGGTTGCATTGCAGCGGCGGGCGGACTGGGCATTCTCATCCCTCCCAGTACCATATTTATCATCTACGGTATACTGGTACAGGAATCCATCGGTAAACTCTTTATCTCGGGAGTAATACCCGGCATAATTCTGGCTTCGGTATTCATTATCACCGTATTTATCATGTGCCGGATTAATCCAAAACTGGCTCCCGGCGGAGCTCAAACAAGCTGGAAACAGAAGTTAACCGGACTGACCGGTATCGCTGAGATGCTGATTCTTTTTGTCCTGGTAATCGGCGGCCTGTTCGCCGGATTCTTCAGCCCTACTCAGGCAGGAGCCGCTGGAGCTACCGGGGCTATAGTCATCGGACTGGCCAGAAAAAAATTACCGTGGATTGCCTTCTGGTCTGCCGTCAAAGATACTTTGCAGATTACCGCTATGATAATGGTTGTGGTCGCCGGGGCAATTGTCTTTGGTCATTTCATGGCTGTGACCCGTATGCCCTTTTTTATCGCACAATTCGTCGGCGACCTCGCCATACCGGCCGTAGCAGTTATGGGAATGATTATTTTAATGTATATCGTCGCCGGATGTTTTATGGATTCTCTGGCTCTGATAATGCTTACCGTCCCTATCCTGTTCCCTTTGATTACCGGACTGGGTTTCGACCCAATCTGGTTCGGAGTTATTATCATACTG
>CAZIQW010000021.1:11601-12825 GCA_964541585.1 uncultured Dehalococcoidales bacterium
GTATAGGGGTCATCACTCCTCCGGTAGGTATTAACGTATTCATCATCAAAGGGGTTGCACCTGAGATTCCTCTGGGGTCTATTTTTAAAGGTGTAGTCCCGTTCCTGGGCGGCCTTATCGTGGTTACCGCCCTGGTACTTGCCTTTCCCCAGCTGGCCACCTGGCTTCCCAGCTTCACGACATACTAAAAACAGAATGTATCTTGTGGCAGATTTTAATCTCCTGGCAGATGGACTGGAAAAAGGGGGCTCCTGAGCGGAAGACATTTCTACCCGGATAAACTGGGAGCAAAGTTACCGGAAGCCTTTAATCGAGGTGATTTGGATTCGCGGGTTACGTTTGGAAAGGTGATTTGTTCGTTACTGAGAATTATCCTCAAGATATTGAGCTAACTCACAGAGCCGCTTTTTGTTTACGACCTCGATACCGCGCCGGCTCATACTGATGCATCCCTTTTCTTCCATGACTTTTAATCCCCGGTTAATCACCTCGCGGCGGGTACCGATAAAATTAGCCATATCCTGTTGAGTCAGATACCGCCCTACATCGGCTTCCTCACCGGCATACTTGCCGAGAAGCAGTTTGGCCAGCCTGGCTAATACCTGGCCTGATGATAGTTCCTCTGCCAGACTGGAGTCGCGGCGTACCCGGTTAGCCAGGGCTTTCATTATATTCAGACATAGTTTTGGATGATCAGAAAGAAGATTTTTTAAATCTTTGTTGTAGATTACATAGAGATATGCCGGAGTCATTGCCATCATACTGGCGGAACTGGGTTCGCCGTCAAAAGTAGAAATATCATTGAATGAATCCCCGGGTGTGGCTATGTGCATGATTTGCTCTTTTCCTCCCGGTGAGCTCTTGTACACTTTCACCACGCCGGAAACCAGAAAGTATACGTAATCGTACCATTGCCCTTCAAAAAATAATATCTCGCCTTTCTCTGCCGTTTTCTCAGCAATGTATTTTTTAATATGTTCGAGCTCGGCAGTGTCAAGGCCTTCAAAATAATTTATTTTTTTTAATGCTTCGATATCGATAGCCATTACCACTAACCTGAAGAGAATACCGTATACTCATTATACAGCAACTAATAGACAACGGTATATGCTGTCTATTAACTGCATTCTACGACAATTAATGAATCTTCTCAACTTTAATTATATACTGGCAGGGTCTTTTCATTTAGTTTGCATGACGGTTAACAAGAAATTCAATAAAGTT
>CAZIQW010000022.1:0-12808 GCA_964541585.1 uncultured Dehalococcoidales bacterium
ACTCAGCCACCAGTATCCCGGTAAGCTCTATCCGGTTAATCCTCGCGCTGACTATATACAGGGTGTTAAGGCCTATAAAGATATCTGTGATATCGAAGAGGATGTGGATGCTGCCATATTAATCGTACCTGCCGGAAGTACCCCTGAAGCGGTCAAAAGGTGCTGTCAAAAAGGTGTCAAGTTTATCATTAATGAGGCTGCCGGTTTTTCGGAAATCGGTCAGGATGGCAGGAACCTGGAGCAGCAGATGCGTGAAGCCTTGCAGAGCTCCGGCACCCGCATGCTTGGTCCTAATTGTTCGGGACTGATTAATACTCACCATAACATGGTGCAATCCATCGGCAAAGTCGGTTCTCTGAAACAAGGTAATATTGGACTGATTGCTCAGGCCGGGGTTTACGCTGCCGGACTACTCTGGGGCTTCAGTGAGATTATGGACTTCGGGGTCATTGCCACTGTCGGTAATAAACTGGATATCAATGAAACAGATATTCTCCAGTTCCTCGGTGAAGACAAAAATACAGATGTTATCTGTATGTATCTGGAAGACATTAAAGCCGGACGGCGTTTTATTGATGTGGCGAAAAAAGTAACTGAAAGTAAACCGGTGATTATCCTTAAGGGGGGCAGAACGGATATTGGCCGGAAGACTGCCGCTTCACATACTGCCTCAATAGCCGGTAATGCTGCGATATATAATGCCGCGTTTGCGCAGAGCAATGTTATACCGGCTGAGAGCTACCGTGATATGTTTAATCTTACCAAAGCTTTTGCAAAACAGCCTTTACCTAAAGGTTCCGGAGTGTTGATAATCAGCTATACCGGTGCCATGGGTGTTACCAGTACGGATGCCTGCTATGAAAAAGGCCTCCGGCTGGCAGAGCTGTCCCACCACTCGTTAGAACAACTTTCCTGCATAATCCCCTCTTATGTCACTGCCAGAAATCCGGTAGACCTCACCTTCGACCAGACGCCGCGTCAGGTGGTGGAAATTCTGAACCTTTGCAGCAAGGATACTGATGTCAGTGCCTTTATCATAATCATCCAGGCTGAATTGGTGGAGGAGTATATTGATGCTCTTAAGGATGCAGATCTGCAAGGTAAGCCCCTGTTAATCAGTATACCCGGCAGAAACTTTGCTATCCCATCGGCTATAAAACTGGAGGGGATTGGCTTCCCGGTCTACGATGCTCCGGAAACAGCCGTCCATGTACTCTCCAAAATGCACTGGTTCCATAACCACAAGGGGCGCAATTCAGAATCCTGATATTTAAATTCTAAACTTTATCCAGGATGGCCTTATAGGGATTATTCTCCTTATTCTGTCTGTTAGCTAATGCGTGCTAGAATATAGTTGTAACGTATTAATGATGCTGTCTGATTATTGTAATGAGGAGGTCCGACATGCGGGATGAACGGCCGGAAAATAATTCTGATTCCAATACCCATCCTGATGAAGAAAGACCGGGCAGGCCGGACTGGAAAGAGGAGCGGCGGACTAAAAGATATGAAATGAGGAAACAGGACCCGCTGCGAGGACTCTTACCCGGACTGATATTGATATTGCTCGGTGTTCTTCTATTTTTTGCGACACAGGACTTTCTTTCGTGGAATATCTGGTGGCAATACCTGCTGATCGGCCTGGGAGTTATCTTTATCATTGATGGTCTGGTGCACTATGTGAATCCGGCGTACCGGGATATAGCCTTCGGTAGATTTATCCCCGGGGTTATCCTTCTTTTTATCGGCATTGCTTTTGTCTTTGGCTTCGGCCAGTGGTGGCCTCTGGTACTGATAGCTGTTGGCATTATCATACTGTTGAATTTGTTATTCAGAAGAAAATAATCTGGCGAAAAGCAATCCTGGAATTCCAGCTTATCATCTACAGGGATAATATCAATGACTGATGCCAAACCGGATAAGACAGGCGCCGTTATCCAGGCTTTGGAGCAGGTCTTAAGGGCGGAAGCCAAAGACCTGCGCTCTTCGCTTTATAAAGATATTATTCTCAACGCATTGAAATGCCAGCAGGATGAACTGGATATCCTGGACCTTAAGGTTATCAATCGTGCCGTGGCTGAGTTCAGACATGCTGCCTGTGTCTTCCGGCCGTACCGGAATATCCGCAAAGTCTCCATATTCGGTTCTTCCCGTATCACCGAGGGTGACCCGTACTTTAAACTGGCGGTGAACTTTGGCCGGCTGGCAGTTAAGAACGGCTTTATGGTGATTACCGGAGCTGCTGGAGGTATCATGACAGCCGGTATTGTAGGCGCCGGGCCGGCGAACAGCTTCGGGGTGAATATTCTGCTTCCTACCGAGGAGACGCTTGCCAAAACAATTCAGGATGACCCTAAAACGATTAAATTCAAGTATTTTTTTACCCGGAAGCTGTTCTTTGTCATGGAGGCTGATTCAGTGGCGCTGTTTCCCGGTGGCTTTGGCACCCATGACGAAGGGTTTGAAGTCATGACTTTATTGCAAACCGGGAAAGATCCGCCGATGCCTGTGGTACTTATGGAACTCCCGGGAGAGGACTACTGGGAAACCTGGGATAATTTGATCAAGCAGCAGATGTTGAAACGACATTTTATCTCACCGGAAGACCTTTCCTTTTACCGTATTGTGCATTCTCCTGAGGAAGCAATCGAACATATTACGGCTTATTATTCCACCTATAATTCAATGCGTCTCGTCCGTAACCGGCTGGTAATCCGGCTGGAGAAAGAACTTCCGGACAGCAACATCGCCGAGCTAAATCAACAATTTCCGGACCTCGTTAAAACCGGGAAAATTACCAGAACAACCGCTTTACCGGAAGAATCTGATGAACCGGACAAGCTGTCCAAACCCCGGATTGTTTTTTCATACAGCAAGAAGAGCGCCGGCCGGCTTAATGAGATGATACTGGAAATTAACCGGTTGGGAAACAAGCTGACATCTTTCACCTCATAACCTTTGAGCAGATTACCCCTGTGATAGAATAAAACTGAAGAGATAATTTCTTTTTCAGGGAGGCGGAGGTGTGTTATGGATATAGAATATATTCGTGACCTGCTGATAATCATACTCTATGCACTGCTGATTATTGTTATCATAGGGGCAGCTGTGGGAGGTTTTATTGCTTACCGCAGGGTAACGGCTAAGGTAAATGAGACCGTTGAAACAGCCAAACGGCCTCTCAGATTTGCTGAAAAGGTACTGGCTTATACTCGCGGAGGCTCAAAAGGTTTTGTGGAGGCAGTTAATATCATTATCGGGCGGGGGAGCAAACATGAACGCCAGACAAACCAGCGCTAAACCGGGCTTTATCGGAATCTGGTTCGGAATGCTTGTCGGTATTGCGGTTGCCGGGGTAATTACTCTGCTCTTAAATCCGCAATCGGGAAGAGAAAACCGGGCAACGATAAAAAACCGGGCTATACAGGCTAAAGAGGCTATTATCTGGCATGCCAGGGACGAGGTTGAGGCGGTAAAACGGAAGAATAATGGGAAAAAGAAACATTAATGGATTGATTATTCCTGCTTTGTATTCAGTGTTCTCATTTTTCTGTTCTAATTCCAGATGTCTTTGTTGTTGATATCAAACCGGGATATATCATCCGTCCACCACAACCCTTCCAGCGGTATGACCCCTAAATCTACTGATTTTGGTGGTTAATGGGCTGTAAATCTATTTCAGTTTATTTTGATGGTCAATTTTTGTCATTGCCAGTCGCCCCCGTCTTTTTACTGAACCTGTTAGCCGGTATTTCGGTAAAACTCAGACCTTCTTTATCGGTAATTGAAGCTCCGTGATATAGTTTTCCGGATCACTGCTGCCGTCCGGTTCAGGCCCCTTAATATAGACTTCACGGTCTGGTCCCGCAACCTGATACCCGTTGGATTCAGCCCAGGTTAACAGAGCTTTGTAAGCCTGGCCGAGATTCTCATACGCTCCCTTATGGATTAAGCAGGCCATTTGCTCCACTGCCGGAAGCTGGTGCATGCAAATCCTGTCAGTTACCGGCAAAGTTCCTGCTATGGGTACTGCCACTTCAACATCTACATCCTTTTCACGGTATTCTTGATCATAATAGATAGCCAGTGGAGGGCCTATGTACTGCACTTTCTGTTTTTCCAAATATGAGCAAAATTCCCCAAAGAGCTTGTCTATATCGGTATAAGCAGGAATTGTATCCCGTATCGAAACCACATTCATTGCCTCTATTTTTTTTAGTACGATATCATAATCTGGCATAATTCTCTCCTTCTCCATTTTTCTCAGCCACTCTTCTACTTTTCTTAGCCGGGCTTCTTCTTCACGCAGATGCTCTAACGCTTCCCGGTGCTTGACCTTCAACAACTCAATAATCTTATCCGGCGGGAAATTTCCTGCCAGAATCCAGCTTATTTCTTCCAGTGACAACCCCAGGTCTTTAAAGCCCACTATCCGGTTTAAACGGGGTAATTGTTCCGCAGAGTAATAACGGTAGCCTGTGAACTGGTCAACCCTGACCGGTTTTAAAAGACCGATTTCATCATAATAACGTAAAGCTTTAACCGAAACCCGGCTGAATTTAGAAAAGTCGCCGATTTTAAACATTCTATTATTTCCTGTTTCTGATTATTTCGAAGGCCTTCAGTTAGAGTATAGACCCTCCAGCAAGTGGAGAGTCAAGAGATATATTACAGGCATTTCAGTGAGACCGGAAGTCGGCCTGCGCCTTGCAAATACCATCAGTTAAATTATATATTTAGTAGGATTAACTAATCTTAATAAACAATCGGGAGGTATAATGACTCATTCAATCCGGGTTGTCCCGGCAGTTTTGACTGATGACCCTAAAGCCCTGAAAACCATGCTGCAGCAAGCGGAAACCTTTACAGATTATGTACAAATAGATATCATGGATGGCAAATTCGTTCCGTCGCGAAGTATTACCCGGGAGCAGATAACCGGTATTCCTCTTAAAATGAGATGGGAAGTCCATCTGATGGTAGAGCAGCCCGAAAAACAACTGGAGGATTACCAAAAAGCCGGTGCCTCCAAGGCGATATTTCATTATGAGGCTACTTCCAGTCCCCGCGAGGTTATTTTATCCGCTCGCAAATCAGGGTTAGCCATCGGTTTGGCCGTTAATCCGGAAACATCCGTTTTCGATATACTACCACTGGTGGATGAGATAGACAGCGTACTTTTCCTGGCCGTTCATCCCGGATTCTATGGCGCCAAATTCATCCCGGAGGTGCTGGATAAAATTACTGAATTGCGTCAGGCCCGCCCCGCTTTGTCTATTGGTATTGACGGCGGGATAAAGGAAAACAATATTGCCCGGATAGCCCAAGGCGGTGTGAATGAGATATTTGTGGGTAGTGCCATATTTTTGCAGCCCAATCCCGCAGAGAGCTATCACAGGCTGGTTTCGCTGGTCAACGCTTGACGACCGGTTTGACTTAATCTACCCGGGATGATAAATTACTAGGTAAGATTCTCTGGAGCTGTTACACCTAAATCCTGAGAACTCTCTCACTTTAATTCTCTGGTAAAAAGGGAGAGAAAAAAGGAAGGACAGGGTTAACAGCCGGTATCCCCAATGTTAACCGGGGATCAACGGCATCGCTGGAAACGGTGGTGTTTCCCATATCGGAAAGGAGAAGGAATGGATTCGATAGTTATACAACAGCGCTTTCCGGTGTGAGGAAGCGCTGTTTTTGTTTTCAAACCGACTGTTTAAGGAGATAATTGTGAAAAGAAGGGTGAACATCTATACTGCTTTACTCTTAGCAGTCATAATATTCACGAGTTTGCTTGCGGGTTGCCAGGGACAAACAGCCCTGGACCAAGATAAGGAGATTATGGTATTTGCGGGTGCGGCCAGCAAACCTCCTCTGGATGAGGCTGCCAGGGCCTTTGAGAAACGGACCGGATTAAAGGTCTTTATCACATATGGCGGCTCTGGTTCAGTGCTCTCCCAGATGATATTGTCAAAAACCGGCGATGTTTATATACCCGGCTCTCCGGACTATCTGGTGAAATCCGAAAGGGAGAAAGTCACAGACCCGGCTTCAACGAAGATTATAGCCTATCTGGTGCCTTCTATGGTGGTCCAGCCCGGTAATCCGATGAATATTCAGGATATAGCGGACCTGGCAAAGCCAGGGGTCAGGATTGGAATCGGTAATCCCGATACAGTCTGCCTGGGCCTGTATTCTGTTGAGCTGCTGGAATATAACAATTTACTGGCCGAGGTGTACAAGAATATTGTTACCCAGGCGGAGAGTTGTGGGAAAACGGCCACCCTTATATCTTTAAAAACAGTCGATGCTGTAATCGGATGGAGTGTCTTTCATGACTGGGAACCGGAAAACATAGAGGTAATACATCTGAAACCGGAGCAAATACCCAGACTGGCCTATATACCGGCAGCTGTATCTACCTTTTCAGAAAATAAAGAGAACGCCGGTTTGTTTATCGACTTCCTGGTGTCTTCTGCCGGAAAGGAAATTTTTCAGAAATGGGGATACGATACTTCCGAATCTGAAGTTAAGCAGTATGCTCCTGATGCAGCAATTGGCGGAGAATATCAAATCCCCGATTCATACAAAACACTGGTTAAACAATAATGCGGATGGTAAATGATGCTTAAAGCTTTAAGGGGTTCTGTCGGTGACAACACTTTCAAAGTAGCTACCGTCAGTGCCCTGGCCCTTCTAACTTTATTTTTTGTTATTATTATTGTCTCCCTCTTAACCTATACTGATTGGAGCACAATCGGTTCGGCTTTTCTCTCCGAGGGAACGCTTTTTGCCATCAGATTAAGTCTTATTACTGCCACTATTACCACCATCATCTCAATCCTGATTGCCATCCCGGTGGCTTATGCCATTTCCAAGAATAATTTTTTCGGGAAAAGCCTGATAGATAGTCTGCTTGATTTACCCATTGTCATTTCTCCGGTTGCTTTAGGTGCCGCTTTGCTGATATTTTTTAATACTCCACTTGGCTCTGCAATCAACGATAATTTATTACGTTTTGTTTTTTCTGTGCCTGGTATAGTATTGGCCCAGTTTACCATTGTAAGCGCCCTGGCGGTCCGTCTCCTGAAGTCTACTTTCGATAGCATAGACCTGCGTTATGAGCAAGTAGGCCGGACTCTGGGATGCAGTAAACCGGAAGCGTTTTTCAGGATAATCCTCCCGCTGGCCAAAAATGGGTTGATTGCCTCCTGCATACTCACCTGGGCCAGGGCCACCGGTGAATTCGGGGCTACGGTTACTCTGGCCGGCGCTACTGCTATGAAAACGGAAACGCTTCCGATATCCATTTTTCTGAATTTAGCCTCTGCGGATATCGGTCAGGCAGTGGCCCTGATTTTTATTCTGATTATTATCTCTCTGATAGCCTTGCTGGCGATTCGCTTTATTACCGGCAGAAGGTCGATAATATGATAGAGATTAAAAATATTTCAATTAATATCGGAGAATTTTCTCTCAAGGACCTGACTGTAACCATTCAGGACAGGGAGTATTTTGTTATCCTGGGGCCTTCCGGAGCCGGGAAGACGGTTTTTCTGGAATGCATTGCAGGGATTCACAAAGTAAAAAAGGGCGAAATATGGCTGGACGGCAGCAATATTACCCGCCTGGCTCCCGAAGAGCGCAGGATCGGGTATGTTCCTCAGGACTATGTGCTGTTTCCGTTTTTAAACGTGCGTGAAAATATTTTATTCGGACTCAAACGGAGAAGTTTTAATAAACTGGAAATTCAAAAACGGATGATGGTTCTGGTTGAACTCATGGGCATATCCCACTTGCTTGACCGGGATACACTCACTTTGAGCGGTGGGGAGAAGCAAAGGGTAGCTCTTGCCAGGGCTCTGGCTCCGGCCCCCAAAATCCTGCTTATGGATGAACCTTTGAGCAGTTTGGATGTGCAGAGTTCCAAATATCTGAGGTTGGAATTGCGGAGAATCCATCAAGAGTTGGGTGTTACCACTGTCCATATTACTCATAATCATTCGGAGGCGGAAGAACTGGCAGATAGAATTGCAGTGATGTGCACCGGAAAAATCGAGCAGGTCGGCAAGCCCCACCAGATATTTTTCTCTCCGGAAACTGAAGCGGTTTCACAACTGATAGGTTCTCTTAACATACTGGACTGTGATTCCTGCCGGAAATTGGTGCCAGGACTGGTAGAGGTAAATTGTGCCGGAATGAACATCATCCTTCCCCACGACGAAGGATCGATGCAAAAAATTGCCATTTCTCCCCGGGATGTATATGTTTCTGATGTGATGCCCCCCGGGCCGTCAGTCAATCGTTTCAAAGGAATGATCATTGCTATCGACCATAATACCACCATGTCAAAATTAGAGGTTAAGGTAGGCAGCGCGGTTATCAAAGCTGAGATGCCCGGAGAGCTGGCGAAAGAGATGGGAATGGTTATCGGTAAAGAAGTATATCTGATACTAAAGCTGAGAAGGTTGAAGGTAATGGGAAACAAGGACAATACTCCATCAGGACAGTATGAATGGTACTATCAGGAGATTATCTAAGGAGGAACGGGTAAATACTACCAATAAGAACATAAGGGAGAAGGAGTAATTCAAAAGTCAAAGGTTAAAAGTCAAAATTTAAAGTTAAAAGCGGTAAAGTTTGTAGCTGGAAGCTCATAACTTCCAGCTACTTGAATGCTTATCAATTGTAATTTTGCCTTTTAACTTATATTGAACTATTGGTGGTATTTTCCCTAATCCTTAAAAGGTCCCGTGGACCTGATCATCATAATCGGGGTGTTTCCCTCGCGCAGCACATTGCTGGCTACGCTTCCCATTACCCAGCGGCGGGGGCCGGACCACCCGTGAGTAGCCATGATGGTCAGATCTATCTGGTTAAGCTCGGTAAACCGGTTAATCTCGTCAGAGACACTTTCCCAGCTTTCAATAATCTCCTGTCTGGCGGCGATTCCAGACTTCTGAAAGTCCTGTACCAGGCTGTCCAGGTACTCTGTGACCTCTGAACGTGCGGCCTTCAAGTCCTTTATCTGTAATTCCATCGAAGGTGCATGGACAAAATGTGTCTTTAATATTTCCAGGAAAATTACCTCTGCCTTTAGCTTTCTGGCTGCTTCCTTGACATAAGGCAAAGAGGCCTCGCTGACTTTGGAGCCATCTACCGGGGCCAGTATTCTGTTGAGGCGGATTGCTCCGCGTACTGCGGGTTTATCACGGTTTGCCCGTATCAGACCTACCGGCGTATTAACTGCCCTTACCACCTTATCTGCTACACTACCCAGCGTCCAGCGAGTGCCCACACCGGATTGACCGTGACTGGCCATAATAATCAGGCAGTCCCCCTGGCTTTCGGCAAAATCAATAATCTGGTCTGCCGGGCTGCCGGTTAATATTTTGGTGCTGACTTGTAATTCTGTTACCCCGGACTCAGCCAAGAATAGTGTGGCAGCTTCCCGGGCTATTTTAGCTATATTATCCATGTAGCACTGCAGTATGTATTCAGAGCGATAATCTTGAGGTTCCTTTACAAAGAGGAGAACCAATTCGGTACCCATCCGGCCGGTAAATTCCTCGGCATAAGGCAAGGCTACTTCTGCTGTTGTTGACCCGTCCAGGGGAACAATTACTTTATCAAACATTGATATCCCTCCTCAAAATATACATTACGTCGTTCCATTAAAAATGTCGTTAGCGTATATTATCATTTTACTACCTATGGTTTACTTGTCAATATAGCCTGTGAATATTTCGAAAGGCCCGGTTTATGATGTTTTCATCAAATTTGCTCCGGAAAGAGGAACCGGCGTCCAAAATCTTATAAGTTTCAAAATGGCACTCTTTTCGCTATAATGGAGTTGAAAATCTAATACGGGTTATCTCGGGGCTGCAGCTCATGAGCTAAAGGAGAGGTTAGTTTGCCAAAGAATAAAGCTGAAAAACCAAAGAGAGAAATAACCAAACGCCAGCTATCTCACTGGCAGAGAGAGAATCGTCTTCAGCGTATGGTAATGATAGCCGGAATCGTGGTTATCGCGGCTGTCCTGATAATAGTCGGCACGGGGCTATATATGAATAGGTTTAAGCCCTTGAGTGCTGTCGTAATCAGGGTCGGTGATTCTCAAAATCCAGAGTCATTTATCGATTATAAAATGGATTATTATGTCGATGCTCTGGCTTATTACGGCCGTATGATGGGGCCGGAATATATTCCCTATTTAACCGACTCTACAACACAAGCTATCCAGCAATACACCATCATTGTACGGGCAGCAAGAGGGTTAGGGGTTACGGTAAGTGATGCTGAAGTCCAGGAGAAGCTCAAAGAAATGGGTCTCTCTTCGAATAAAGCCCGAATGGATGCTGTTCGGGCTGAACTGGTGATACAAAAGTTGCGGACGGAACATTTTTATAAAGAGACTCCTGAAACCGCTGAACACAGGGCGATACTGGCAATGTTCCTGGAGAGCGAAGAGCAGGTAAAAGAGGTCACAGACAGGTTGGAAGCGGGAGAAAGCTTTCAGGATTTGGCTGCTGAGCTTTCTCTGGAACAGTACTCCAGAGAAAAGAACGGTGATTTGGGCTGGCTGCCTGAAGGGATATTGAGTATAGGTATGGGAAACTCCTTGCTGGATGAAAAAATATTCAGTGAAGATATTAATCTTAATAATATGAACCAGCCGGTCATCATTGAAGATGCGAACCTCAATAAACAGGTCGGTTACTGGCTTCTCAAGGTAACTGATACGGATGATAGCACCGGACAGGTACATCTCTTCGCCATGTTACTGCCCAGCGAGCAGAGAGCTAAAGAAATCAAAGCTGAACTGGATGAAGGCGGAGATTTTATCGAACTGGCGAAAGCCCATTCCCTGGACCAGGAAGCTGCTACTAACGGAGGCGACTTCGGACTTGTCGGCAAAGGGGTAATGGGAGAAGCTATCGATAACCTGATTTTCCCGGATGACCCCGCTCAGGCTTTGCCGGTAGATGTGGTCAGTGACCCGGTAAAGGATATTCAGGAAATTACCGGAGGCGGTTTCTGGTTGGTTCAGGTTACCGGTATTGGAAACCGCAATGTTGAAAGTGATAACCGGGAAATCCTGGCCACCAAGCTCGTCACGGATTGGGTTGATAAAGAATGGTCGGACAACGAAGACCAGATACAAAACTTGTTAACCCCGGAACTGAAAGAGTACGCAATCGAGCAAGCTCAATCTCGTTAGATAAAAGCATGAGGTAAAACATGGAAAAAAAGGGCATCGGCGTGGGGCTGATGGGGCTGGGGGTAATTAGCGGACAGGTTGCCAGGGTCTTAAGAGATAAAGCAGGGTCTTTAGCGGAGCAAATAGGCTGCCCGCTGGAATTAAAAAAGATTAAAGTTTTACCGCAGGACTTAGAGCGCCCCCTAGTTAAAGAGTTTAATCCCGGGCTTTTTACTACCGATGAAAACGATTTTTTTGCTGAACCGGGCATCGACATCATAGTAGAAGCTATCGGAGGGGAGCATCCGGCTCTGGAATATCACCGGAGAGCCTTATCTGAGGGAAAGCATATTGTAACCTCGAATAAAGAGGTCATAGCCAAGCACGGCTATGAATTATTTACTCTGGCGCAAAAGAACAGGGTGAATTTGCGTTATGAAGCCAGTGTAGGCGGAGGCATCCCTTTAATCGGCCCCTTTATGTTTGACCTGGTGGCTAACAGGGTAAGCGGTATCTATGCCATTATAAACGGCACCACCAATTACATATTGACTCGCATGGCTAAAGAGAGTGCCGATTTTCTCAGTGTGCTTAAGAATGCCCAGGAACTGGGTTATGCTGAGGCAAACCCGCGGGATGATGTGGAAGGAATCGATGCTGCCTACAAGCTGTCCATTCTATCTTCTTTGGGTTTTCATACGCTGATTCGTCCGGATGAAATATATCATGAAGGCATTTCCAAATTGAGCAGCCGGGATTTCCGGTATGCCAGGGAGCTGGGTTTTGCCATCAAACTGCTGGCTGTTGCCAAGCAGGATGACAAATGGATTGAAGTACGTGTTCACCCGGTCTTGATACCAGAAGATTCATTGCTGGCAAAAGTAGACGGGGTTTACAATGCCGTCCTGGTGGAAGGCGACCTGGTAGGTAAGGTGCTTTTTTATGGTCGGGGTGCCGGGCCTCAGCCTACCAGCAGTGCGGTTATCGCGGATGTGGTGTCCGTAGCTCAGGACATTGTAATCGGCTCCGGTAACCGGGGCAGAAGGCAATTCGAGCTGAAGACAGTAAAACCGATGGCTGAAGTTGTCACGCGTTATTATTTCCGTATGAGCATTGTTGACCAGGCAGGAGTTTTAACCCAGATTACCCGGGTACTGGGTGACAACCTCATCAGTATTTCTGCCTGCATACAGAAAGAGACCGATGAAGCTACTCAGTCGGCGGAAATAGTGATTACTACACATCCCGCTAATGAAGCCGCAGTACAAAAAGCGCTGAAAGAAATAGAGATGTTGAGCGTAGTTAAAGAAATCAGTAATTGTATTAGAGTGGAGGATTTATAAAAGTATGACAAGGTCCGGAGTCCTCTTTAGATATAAAGAATTGCTGCCTGTTACCAGCCAGACGCCGATGTTTACCATGGGTGAGGGAGATACGCCGCTGGTTAAATGCGACGCTCTGGCCGGGCAAATTGGCTGTGCTGAATTATATTGTAAGCTGGAAGGCTGTAATCCCACCGGTTCCTTTAAAGACAGAGGTATGGTGGTGGCCATAGCTAAGGCGATAGATCGGAAGAGCGTCGTGTAGGGAAAGAGTGTAGGATAGGGTGTA
>CAZIQW010000023.1:0-11404 GCA_964541585.1 uncultured Dehalococcoidales bacterium
TCAAACCAGCGCACGAATTTACTTGCTTTGACCATAAGACAATCCTCCTTGAGTAATAGATTAAAAACGCGTTATTGCCGATAGTGGAGTTCCGCCGGGCATATCTTCAGGTTTTAAAACATAGATTGTCCCGGAATGACTCAGGGTTTGATAAGCAGCCAGATCGATTAAATCTATGTCTTCCGGCTCCGCACTTGAGCGTATGGTTGCGGAATTATCATCCGGATTATAATTCCCCCACATCTGGGCGCCGTCGGCTATAAAAAGAAATCTGATTCTTCCCTGATGTGCGGCAGTGATTATTTCGACTGTCTCTGTTGCAGTGAGACCCGTCCCCGCAGACTTTTGAAATTCGGCCGCCGCGGCTTTGATTTCTTTTTCAAAATAGGGTCGAACCAGACTCAAGGCTTGCTCTCTTAACTCATCGTCACTCATTCCCTCGGGGTTACCCGGGATACCTTCAGGTATTAGATTTTGATATATATTGGATTCCCGGTACATCGGATGAAGATAATCCACCGCAGCTAACACCATAGGAGCTTTTTCACGTTTCAACAGCTTGCCAACACCCTTGCCAATTTGACTGAGGTACTGCATAATATTCCGCTTGTGATAGTTGGGACGGCTCCCTTCTCCGGCCTGAATCGCGGTCGATGTCCCGAAATTTTTACCTCCGGATGGCGCGGGAATATAATGCTGCATCCGGTTGCCCGTTATGTCATAATTTACCGCTTCCGCCATGCTTCTGGGTATACCATCCAGTTTGACATTCACAGACCCGGAGATAGTGCATTGAAGTAACCTGTTCTCATTCTGGCTGACAGCCAGTACGTAGTATAAATCACATCCGCTGATAAGCGGTATTAGCGGTTTTACATGGAACCTGTCTGTAATCCCGACCTCCTCTTTGAGTTTAAGAGGAACGCGATAATATAAGTACATTCCGGGATTGATAAACAAGGCCAGACCATCACTTTGCTGCCTCCAGAAAAGATTATCGGTTAAAAGGGTTTCAGAAGGCTTCAACATCGCCCTGGCTTCTGCCGTTCTCAGCCCCCTGGCTGTCAACTTCTCTTCAGCGACACGCATCAGATTCCTCAGCCTGATTGGGTCTTGCTGGTCTCCGCCCCCTTTTCTATTTGTCGGCATAAAAATCGATACATGTGCTCCTTTGCCTTTCTGGATAAGGGTCTTTATATCATACATGCATACAATATCCATACCTCTCTCCTCATATTATTCATTATAATCCACAAGCTGTGCTCTGGCATGAGAAAAATACAAATGGCTGCATCAACAAGCTGTTCCAGGAATCGCAACAAATCTGGAAAAAATATTTTGGCAACCGCAAAGTAAGCATATCGCGAGGATATGCTGTTGAGAAGTCCGTTATCTCTTACACCGTTCAGGGTTAACCAATATAGACCCTGATTCAATAATTCCGGCTATGGCTTTAAGGCAATTTCATAGACCTCTACCGCGGGTTGTCCTGCTCCGGCCATATTGGCAGCCTCACCCCGTATCTGGTTAGCGTCCGGCACCGTGTCTTCCATCGCCTCCCTTGTTTCCCAGAGAGTTATGGTCAGCATTTTCCCGGTCTGGCGGTTAACCAGAACATAGGCCCCTTTCCATCCTTCCTCGTTGCCCGGAAACCCGGCTCCTTTCAGATATTTGACCACATTGTCTATGTTCTCCGGTTTCCCTATAAGGGTGCTCACCCTGGCGTACATAATGCCCTCCCTTTGATTTCAAAATATACCCTCTTATTAAAATTTAATCTAATTAAACATCCTCATGCTATCGTTAAATTGCTTAATTTTCCCCCGAGATGTCCCTACCGGTTTTACGGCTTATTTTTAAATCCTAACGTAAATCGGTGGAGTGTCGAAGCGTGCTCCTCTGGACATTGATTCCCGGGTTGAGAAGTATAATAAAAAGAGAGCGTATTTCTGGAGATGCCTTTTGGAGAAGACACAGAGGCTTACCTTTTCAAAAGGAGGATTATCGGAATGAAACTACATATTCGTCAACCTTTATTTTTTCTCGCATTCGTTTGTCTGTCCCTGGGACTTATGCTTTCTGCTTGTCCGGCCGAGGGGCCTGCCGCTCCGGCGCCGGTTCCAGCACCGATACCCGCTTCCCCTGCCACTCCGGCGCCCACTGCCATCAGCCTTGAAGCCAGAAATCTGTCATTTGACAGAACTTCGATATTGGTTCCGGCCGGTGCCGCGGTAACTATCGAATTCAGTAATCTGGATGCCGGGGTTGGCCATAATTTTGCGGTCTATACCGATACGACTGCATCCCAGTCTTTTTTTGTAGGTGAGATTATCATTGGGCCTGCTACCACCACCTATCTCTTTACCACCCCTGCCGAGCCGGGAACTTACTTCTTCCGTTGTGATACGCATCCGGCGACCATGAACGGACAATTTATCGTGCAGTAAGCTGATTAATGTGGGCAATCCTGTTGACCTTAGATTATCATCAGGTTCCGCAGTATGTGGACAATCAACACTATATAAAACGAGAGACTGAGGCTGACATGGATGAACCGCCATTCCTTCAACAACCGTCGCACTAACCGGAACCGCTGTAAGAACCCGGTCGCCGCCATAATTCCTACTATGATAAAAAGAGCCAGTCCGGTCCCTAAAACGGGAGCGATTTCCGGCGGTCTTCCCATTTGCTGGCTGAAATGAATGGAAATAAGTAAAAAGGCCGTCAAATTGCCAAAAACATGAACCTTGAGAAGCGTCTTAAAATGTCGCGGATTACGTCGTTTAAGTATAGAATAGACCGGAGTGACAATAGCTATGTATCCGGCCCCAATCCAGACCAGCCAGTGAGGAAGCAAATACGGACCCAGAACCAATACCAGGTTCCACCAGCGAAGATAGGTCCCTGCAGAAAGGACGATTATCGCGAATACTAGAAGCAGGGCAGTCCAGAACTGGATACTCCTTGTGAGAGGCTGGCGCTCCATAATCTTCTCCTGGCAGCATTCTTATAGGCGTAATATTAGCAGTCAATTATCTTCACCGGTATTCTATACCCTGATACTATTATAAACTAACCCGGAGAGACCGTATTTTTTTCTCGGGTGTATAACTTGGAAAACGCCGCTACAACTTTGGGATCAAACTGGGTGCCTTTGCATCTCCGAATTTCAGCCAGGCTGGTTTTGAGGGGTAATGCCTTGCGGTAAGGGCGGTCTGAAGTCATGGCATCAAAGGCATCCGCCACGGCCAGTATCCGGGCACCAAAGGGGATATCCTCGCCGATTAAAACCTGGTTCAAACCTTTGCCGTCATAATGATCGTGATGATGTCTTACAATCTGTACCACTTCATCCCTTACCACCGGCTTGACTATTTCCGCCCCGACATGGGCATGAATCATGATGTGTTCGTATTCTTCCTGCGTCAGGTTGCCCGGCTTGTTTTGTACCAGTTGATTGACGGCGATCTTGCCGACATCATGCAAGAGACTTCCCCAGCGCAACTCTTCCAGCCTTTCACCGGATAATCCCATTTCCTTGCCCGTGGCCACGGATATATCGGTAACCCGCCTGGAATGTCCCGCGGTGTATTTGTCTTTGGCTTCCAGGGCTATTACCAGGGCTTCAATCGCTCCCAGGGATAATTTTTTTATCTCCTGCATCTGTTTCTCTATAGTCTTTTCCAGGTGTGACTGATATTCTTTGATGGTAAGCTGAAGCTTCCTTTTACCCAGTGCCCTTTTTACACTGTTTTTCATCTGTTCCAGATCAAAAGGCTTGCATATATAATCATCAGCCCCCTGTTTTAAACACTGAATGGCGATTTCCGTTTCGTTTACAGCGGTAGCCATGATTACCGCTGTATCCGGGTATTTTGACTTGACTTCGGTAAGAAGCTCGATTCCCGATTTTCCCGGCATTCGGATATCGCTGATAACCAGGTCACAGAGCTTTGTCTCCAGTTTTCTCAACGCATTGTCGGCACTGTCAGCTTCTTCACATTCATATCCTTCTCGGGACAATTTCTGGTGTAGAATTTTCCTGATTAACATTTCATCATCAATTATTAATACTTTTTCCACAGTGCTTTCCATGATTATCGCATTACTCCTTTATTAATCCGTGCATCCTTGAAAAGGGTAATTTAATCATTTTTGAATATTGCATTCACTGCATTTCTCAGGTCATCCGGTGTAAAGGGCTTTGCCAGATAAGGCCTTCGTGTATGCTCCAGAAAATCTTTTATATTGGAGCTCATGGTATCCCCGGTGGTAAAAAGAACTCTGTCAGCCAGTTCCGGGAATCCCTTAAGCATATTCCGGTATAGCTCGATGCCGTTCATTCCGGGCGTCCGGATATCTATAATATACAAATCATATTCTTTCTGTCCCAGAGTTTCCCAGGCTGTCTTGCCGTTAGCTGCAATCTCTACCTCAAATCCTTCTGAATTCAGGACTCTGAGACAGACCCTGGCTATGCCGGGTTCATCCTCTACCACCAGAATGTTTTTCGGTTCGATACTGTTAGCTTTCAACTTTTCCTCCCGGTAAATCATCAACAGGCAACTCAATGATTAAGGTAGCTCCCTGGCCTTTCCGGCTCACGGCATCTATTCTTCCGTTATGCTCGGTAATAATACCGTGACAAATACTCAGTCCCAGTCCTGTCCCTTTGCCTACCTCTTTGGTTGTCACAAAAGGATCAAAGATGCTTGCCAGAACATTCTCTTCGATACCCGGCCCGTCGTCAGTGAAGGATATCCTGACCTTTCCAGCGCGCTTTTCCGTGGTAATCGTCAATATACCCTGGTTATGGGCCTGGGACATGAAATACTCAGCATTGATAATAATATTTAGAAAGACCTGCTGCAGCTGGAAATAATCAACCTTGATTTCCGGTAAGCTGGCATTCAGGTTTCTCACGACTTCAATATTTTTTAATTTCTGCTCGTGGTTGCGCAGTTTTAACACATCTTCGATAATATTATTGATATTGCACAACGTTTTTTGAGGGGCATGTTTGCGGGCAAAAGTAAGAAGGTTCCTGACAATATTGGCACAGCGCTGAGCTTCGCTGCAGATAAGGCTCAGGTCTTCTTTTACTTCGTCCTCCATCTCTCTTTCAGCAAGCAATTGAGAAAAGCCGATAATACTGGTGAGCGGGTTATTAAGTTCGTGAGCCACTCCGGAGGCCAGCTCCCCGACGGATACCAGCCGCTCGGTAAGCATAAGCTGCTCCTGCATTTGTTTTCGCTGGGTGATATCACGGGTGACTCGTACGCAGAGTGCAACCTCGCCGTTTTCATCAAAAATCGGAGATGCGGTCAAATCAAGATAAACGCCTTTACTGGGCATGAATATTTCCTCTTTGACCGGACTTCTGGTCTCCATTACTTTTCTGATATAACAATTGGTGCAGGGCTCTTTTTTCCCCCAGACTACTTCATGGCAGTATTTTCCCACGAGTTCATCAGGGTGCTTGCCGAAATATGAAGCGAGCGACTTGTTCACTCTTATCAATTTGAGGCCTTTATCAATAATGGAGACCGATTCAGTGATGGAGTCAAAGGTCGTGCGCCATTCCTCGGCTGCATTGATAATCTGTTCCTCCAGTTGTTTGCGCTCGGTGATATCGATGGCTATGCCTCTTAATCCCACTATATTATTTTTATCTTCCATGACTGGTTCAAAACGGGCAAAAATGGGAAAAGTACTGCCGTCTTTTCTCAGTAAGGTATATTCACTGTTGCCTGGATATTCCCTGGTCAACAGCTTTTGAAAATATTCCTGGACGCTTTCCTGTATATCCGGGAATATGACCACTTGCAAAATATTTAAGCCCCTGTCAATGTCATCACGGTTGTAACCGGTGTATTCAAGCCCCGAATTATTGGCATAGGTAATATTACCTGCGATATCAACTTCAAATACTATCTCCGGCAGTGAATCTGCCAGTTCTCGGTACCTTTTTTCAGACTGGCGCAATGCTTCATCATACTGCTTGCGTCCGAGCGCATTACCGATAATTTCGGAAATAATGAGGAGTAAGGATAAGTCTTCGTTATCCCATTTCCCAACAGACAAAACATTGTCAAAACCGATAAATCCGTAAAGACTTTCCTGGATAAATACCGGCAACGCCAGTACAGACATGACATTTTGCATCTCCAGGATTTCCTTTTCAGCACCAGCCTCTCCTGGCATTTTGGAAACATCCGGTGTATGAATAATTTCTCTGCGCTGCAGTCGTTCCATCCACCAGGGGAACATCGCGCAGGGTAAATCCTGTAAAGCGTCTTTCTGGGGACTGACCCCTTCAGCGCACCATTCATGAGTATTGTCCATAATGGTACCGTTTTCCCGGAATAGGAAAAGATAGGTTCGGTCTGCGTGGCTGAGTATCCCGATTTCAGCCAGCGAGTCGTTGATGGCATCGTCTATATTGGAGATGCCCACAAACCGTGAGGAGATATCAGAAATCACCCTCTGTAAATCCAGTTTTAGTTTGATTCTTTCTCCTGCTTGCTTTGGTTCGGTGATATCTATATCGGTGCCCCGGTATCCCTGAACATTCCCTTCTTCATCCAGTACGGGAACCCCGTTTTTTGAGAGCCATACAGTATTTCCGTTCTTACTCAGGTTCCGGTGAATAAAGCGGTGGAACGGCTGCTTCCTTAAAAATATTTTAACGGATGCTTTCCTCAGTTCTTCCACATCATCGGGATGAAAGAGCTGGTAAAAATATTTTCCGGTTATTTCCTCGGGTTCATACCCCAGAATCTCTTTAACGGCAGGGCTGACATAGGAATATTTCCCTTCGCTGTTGATCTCCCATATCCACTCAAATGCGCTCTCGGCAATATCGGTGAATCTCTTATTGCTCGCCCGAAGCTCAAGCTCAACTTTCTTACGCTCAGTTATATCAACCCAGCTGGCCATATAATATTTAAATTCATCCTTATCAAACACGGGTGCCCAGGTTAATTCTATCCAGAACCTTTCACCCGTTTTTTTGACCATTGCCTTTTCCGCTCGATAAACGGTTGAACGTGTGTTTTTCAATAGCTGATGGGTATAAGCGGATACCATATCGGCAGGCCAGAAGGGATATGGGTGCTTAATTCCAACCAGTTCATCAGATGTGAACCCGGTTAACTTCTCGAGGGCCGGATTGACATATCTTATGGACAGGTCGGCGTTGATTACTATTGTGGGAATGGGCGTGTTTTGCAATAGACTGTCACTAAATTGCAGGCTCTCTCGCAGTCTGGCCTCGGCACTTCTCAATTCTGAAATATCACGATAAATCGCTACATTGGCTAAGGTTTTCCCGGAGGCATCTTTTATCCGGGAAACCGAACCGGCAACCTCCAGAGATACGCCGTCTCTTCGCTTATGAACCGATATCCCTCTCCAAAACCCGGTTTTGTCGAGTTGCTCGAGTACTTCCCGGATGCTGCTCTGAGGAAATTCCATGTGCAGCACATCCGCTATCTTTTTCCCGAGCACCTCTTCCTGCTTCCATCCGTATATGTTTTCGGCAGCCCTGTTCCAGCTTACAATATGGGATTCCGGACCTGTGGAAATAATAGCGTCCGAAACGTTATCTACCAGCATCGCCTGGTATTTTATGTATTCCTCTGCCGGTTCCAGCACAGCAGCATCCAGCCTGACCTGCCGCCGTTCAATATCATGTAATTTTGTTTTGGATTTCCCGGGATTGGCCACAATTCCATACTCCTTTAGGTCATCTCTGGGTGGTTTGCCTTTATCCATGTTGAGCCTCTGGATGTCCGGTCGCATTAATTACCACTCCTGAGACTTTAAGGCCTCCGCGGTTTAAAGTACTATCTGCCATTACACTGCGGGGATAGCCGTCGTTGAAGGTAACCAGCGATTTGTGATCTGCGTTTTTGAATTGTCTCAAAACCCGGCTCCAATCATGTTGCGCATCTTATAATCCAGCAGAATCATGTCAAAGTCGTTCCTTTTCAGATACCCTATACCTTCGTTACTGTCGCTGAGAGTTACAATCGTATGACCGGACATTTCGAGAGTCTGTTTATAACGGTGCCCGTTAATGAAATCATCACTGATGACCAGAATCCGAACCCTGTCCTGATTTGCATACTGCTGAATCCAGCGGTCGATAGCTGTCTTATCAAACCTCCATTTATTGCCTATTTTAACAGCCGGTATACTCCCCTGTTTGAGCAATCTGTATATTGTTTTGCGGGTAAAGCGCAGATATTTTCCCACTTCATCCAGAGTCATCAGTCGGTTCATTTAATAGATTCTCCTACCTCAAATCCTCCTGAATAACATCGCATCACAATCCATAACCTGAGGATATTGAATTGTCCTTTATGTTCTCTTATGTATATGCCGGGTAACAACTATTTTGACTTTGTTCGAGATTTCGAGTCAAGAGTACATTAGTCATGGTTGAAATAGGCGATAGTACTGTAGTAATACAGGTTTTAAAAAACGCTCCGTATCTAAAGAGAAGACGATGGCGAAATAACAGGTAATGCTTTATACTGTTTATGTGTTATGTAATCCAACACTGGAGGAGGATGTAAGTTAGATGATAGTCGGGATGAGAAAACAAGCTTCTCAACAGGAGGTTGACGATGTGGTATCCAGAGCCAAATCTCTGGGTTTTAGTGTACAGCTGAACTTCGGCACCGATAAAACAGTGATTGCGATACTTGGATGTAACACCGGCCAGGTATCCACGGATATCTTCGCTGTTCTTCCTGGAGTTGATGCTGTTACCCGTATCATGAAACCTTATAAATTAGCTTCTCGCGAGTTCAAGCCATCGGGCACAACGATAAAGATTGGCAGGGTAGTGATTGGAGGCAGCCGTCTGGTGGTTATGGCTGGACCCTGCGCCGTGGAAAGTGAAAAACAGCTGGAAGAAGCTGCTTGTATAGTCAAAAATGCCGGGGCGCTGGTTTTACGGGGCGGAGCTTTCAAACCTCGCACTTCCCCTTTCAGTTTTCAGGGGTTGGAGAATCAGGGGCTGGAATTACTGGCTCAGGTGAAAAAGAAATTCGATATTCCAATTGTGACTGAGGTAGTCGACCCGCATGCTGTCGAATTGGTTGCCAGGTATGCGGATATACTCCAGGTTGGTGCCCGGAATATGCAAAATTTCTCCTTATTAACCGAAATCGGGCGGGCAAAGCATCCGGTAATTCTTAAACGAGGACTGGCCAACACAGTGACTGAATGGCTTACCGCCGCTGATTATCTTTTGGCCGGAGGAAATGATGATGTGATTCTTTGTGAAAGAGGAATCCGCACTTTCGAAGACAGTACCCGTTTTTCGATGGATATTTCTTCTATTCCTGTAATTAAGAAGTTCAGCCATTTACCCGTCATTGTAGACCCCAGTCATGCCGCCGGACACTATACGCTGGTTCCGGCCATCGCTCGTGCGGCCATTGCGGCCGGGGCAGACGGGTTGTTAATTGAGGTCCATCCTAATCCCAAGGAAGCCCTGGTTGACGGTCTGCAGTCCCTTACTCCTTCCGATTTCAAACGGCTTATGGGCGAACTCAAGCTTGTCGCAGAATCGGTGGGAAGAAGAATCTAATCAATTCGAACGTAGATTGTCTGTTTCCAACTTGCTTTCCAGACACAGGGCTATTACAATGAACAGGTATAATTATTAGCTGTATTTTTTCCTCTTACAGAAGATAATAGAGGAGTCAAGGAATGAGCAATAGTATGTATTCGATTATTCTCCAGGAGATAGGGCAGTCCCTCAGGATTTCCAAACGGGAACTTGAACTGGATATACGGGAAATCGCTGAGTATTGGGAAGTCTGTTTGGAAAAAGCAGATATAGCCGATAGGGACACCGCCATATTTCTGCTGACAACTTGCGTTAATTGTTATTTAAGGGGTAAGGGTATTCGTTTAGAAAACCTTCAATTGCTTAAAAAGAATAACGGTGTACTTGTATCCCTGGTTACTCTTATTCCCCTCTATGCGTGGAGTCAGCCGGTCAGCAATTTCTCCAAAGTATATGAGCTGATTCCGGCAGAGGTTTACCAGTCAGAGAAGGTGTTTGGTAACGATATCCTGTCCCAGGCAGAAAAAATACTTCAGGAGAAGTGGGAGGAATAACAAATAACATCCATTGTTGACTGATATCACTATGTGAGTATTATCACAAGGTGATTATGCTCACTTAGTGATAATCATCATTTCCAAATACCTGTAGTCGTCATATCATAATAGTATAGACAGAAAATAAATCTAAATTAATGGTAATCGGAGGGTATAGATATGACTACAGGAACTACTCATGAAGTGATGGACCTTCTGGAAAAGAAAGGGCTGCTAAAAGAAGGCCAGATGGTCAGGGTTATGATTCAGCATAAAACTAACGATGTCAACGGGTTAATGGACCTGTTGAAGTTAGTCAGAGAGGAGATTCTCAAATTCCCGGGCTATATTACCAGCGAATACCTGGTTAATGTGGAAGATCCGACTAATCTTCTTGTTATCAGCTCCTGGAAGGCGCCTGAATACTGGAAAGCATGGGTTAATTCCAAGGTTTGCGGGGAGCTTACTGCGCAGGTGGAATGCAAATTAACCGAGCCTTTGAAAATAAATGTCTATAATTACCACCTTTTTAAGACCAAAAGAGTGTGGTCCATCTAAGACCTGTACTACCGCAGCTGAAATATATAAAGCCCCTTAAGGACTTGCCTTAAAGGGCTTTATTTTATCCCGGAGACATTAATTATGGCTGTTAGCCTACTGGGTATTCTCAGTCTTGCTCCCCTTATTTTCGGCACTTCGTTGCCCGGTAACATAATCTGAATACAACTGTGAAAACGCCTGCAATGCGGGAATTATGGCTGAATGAGGCTCCTTTGGCTCTTTCTGCTGTTCGCTCTGTTCTTTTTGCATCCGTTCAATGTTCGTAATAGCTCTCGCGATTTCTTCCATTTTCCTCTGTGTATGATTTGCCTGCATGACGCTATTCACGCCTGACCCGATTATAATCAGACCGAGAGAAAATACTGCTGCCAGCCACTCAATATTCGCTGGCAGAACAATCCAGCCCGCAATACCGAGGATTACGGCAGCTATCACGGAATAGGCGATTATCCTGAAATGATTCCAGTGCATCAATTGCCTCCTTGTATTTAACACATGGTTGTTTTCTTGTCATCAGGGCGGCGCCGGCTGCCATGTACCTTTTTCAGTCAGGTGTACCGGCACTCCTTAAATATAATTAATTTCGCAGGACTGTATGATGCAAAGTATTTTCAATACGATGCAGCCGTCTCTTATCCACTTATCTAAAACTATCCTGTCCATTTTACGCCATATCGATACCATGTTTCCATGAAGGACCTGCGGTTGCAGTCTGTAAGTA
>CAZIQW010000023.1:11414-12749 GCA_964541585.1 uncultured Dehalococcoidales bacterium
ATAATTCTTCAAAGAATGCCCGTTGTTCAAAACCCGGCGGAATTATCCCTGGTTTACAACCATTTTAATGGAGGTAATATCATGAAGGTAACAATCAAACAGGCAATTCTTTCGCTGGTTCAAGGCGATATCACCCGGCAGGACACCGATGCCATTGTCAATGCAGCCAACTCCAGTCTTATGGGGGGAGGTGGAGTTGACGGTGCCATCCACAGGGCGGGAGGCCCCAAAATTCTTGAGGAGTGCCGGCAAATCGTTTCCCAACAGGGCAGGTTGCCGCCCGGAGAGGCAGTAATAACCACCGGAGGAAACCTGCCGGCAAAGTATGTCATTCATACCGTGGGGCCCATCTGGCATGACGGCAAAAGCAATGAGAGCCGGCTACTCGCAAGCGCATACCGGGAAAGCCTGCGGTTAGCTGAACAGAATCATCTGAATAGTATTTCTTTTCCTTCTATAAGCACGGGAGCCTATCGATTTCCGGTAGACCAGGCAGCCAGAATCGCTGTGCGTACGGTAATATCTTTTCTCAACAGCGAAGCATTCTCGATTAAAGAAGTCAGATTCGTATTATTCGACGCGTTAACCCTGGAAACCTATGTTAAAGCTTTGCATCAAGAGACTAATAAGTAGTCTCACTCGCTTATTGTACGGGAGACAGAACCCAAACTTTCGAAATTAGCTTCAAAACAACGAGTGAAAAGGCAAAAGGCCGATATTTTAGTCCACGAAATAAATCTTGGTGATTATTGAAACGATTATTCAGGGTTTCTGCTAAACGGTTCATGCGCTATTTTGACTTTCAATAAACCTGGCCGGTTTATATTAACCGGGATCGAAACAAACGTTGAGCAGCTATCATTGAAGGTCTCAAACTCTGCTCTCTGGTCATCGATTATTACGCTTTTTATTAGCTTCTGCCTCATGCGTAGACAGAGGTCAAATTCCAGAGGAACATTGTCTCCTAAGTATCCCACTTCAGCCAGAGTTATCCCGGGGTCTTCTCCCATCTCCCTTTTCAGAATGTCAAAATTGGCCTTTTCCTTCCATATTTTCTCCCGGGATATTCTCCTCTCACCCGGATTCCTTCCCGAGGCCCTTATTGAAATTCTAAAATCCCCTACAATTATATTATTGGGATATCCTGCAGTCTTTTCCCAGGGGAATCTTGAATTTCCCATTTCCAGCAGGGACTGGCAGAGGACCAGCCCGCTCTCGGCTAAGCCGTTCTTAACACTTATCGCCCCATGGTTGGTTTCTATCCCGAAAACCAGGGTGTGCCATGAGCCGAGATCGGAAGAGCGTCGTGTAGGGAAAGAGTGTAGGATAGGGTGT
>CAZIQW010000024.1:0-919 GCA_964541585.1 uncultured Dehalococcoidales bacterium
CAAGGTAAAAAGTATTGAGGAGTTTGTCCTGGTTGATTAAAGTCCTGACATGGCATGGTTTAGCCATTTACTTCTTGGATGTATACCGCAAAGAGTTAATGACCCTCCATTTTGAAAATTTGGCCGAAAGGTAAACCTGAATCAGAACATAATAACCGGAGGTGATTTGATTTTGAGAAAATTTTCCACGCCTGAGCAGGATAATTCATTTAATACGATGCTACAGCTTCCAGGTGAAGTTGAGAAGTGTGGTACGTCCAATTCTCGAGACGTAACGCGGCATGAAATGGGGACGGTACAATCCTTTCAACAGACCATTGATAGCAATGACTTTTCACTCTTGATTGCTTTTGAAAGCAAGCGATTGAGCTATAGCGACCTTGAAGTCGACCTCCACAACTCCGGGATAAACCAGATTTTAAGTGTCGCAGCCGCACGCGGACATAGGCTATGTCACTTTAGTATGTCAGACCTATATTTACATGAAGGGCTGCCTTTCGCCATGGCATCTTTTCTTGCCTTGCCTGATAGCCATTACGGTAATCCATTGGAGTATCATCATTTGCTCAGGATAATAGATAAATGCCCAGTGCTTCTCAGCGAAATCGATCTGTGCTTTTTCCGTGCGGATGATGTCAGGCATTCCGGGACACCGAATCTTGATATTCTCCATACCCTAGAGAAATCCGGAACTCTTATGGAAAGCATCGCAGCGACACTATCTACTAATGACAAATATGAGCTTGTGGTACGAGTCCCCGATGTTCCTCAACCCATAACCTGCGCTGCTGGTTCACTTGATGAAGCCAGAGAAGCTTTAGATAGAATGCCCGGAAACACAAAATATTTTGTCTTGAAAGACAGGTAAGAAAGGAAGAGCGTCGTGTATGGAAAGATATTAGGATAGGGTTTAAATATC
>CAZIQW010000024.1:929-6792 GCA_964541585.1 uncultured Dehalococcoidales bacterium
CGATCTAAAGACAGGTATGGGTACGGTTGTGGACAGGGCGTACACCGCCTTGAATTTACGGACCCGGAACTGACTGAGACAGTTAATACGTATTTGGCCAGATACAACCATATTATCCTGCAAGAATTCTGCCCGGAAGTGGGAGAAGGTGATCTGGTTGTCACTTTTTTCGACGGAAAACTCTTAGCCCCGATGCGGAGAGAGGCAGTACCGGGTGAATGGAAGACTAATTACAGTCTGGGCGCAAATCAATATCCCCATACTCTCACCTCTGAGCAGGAAAGAATCGCGCGAACAGTTCAAAGAGCCTTCCCTGAATGTCGGTTTTTATCCGTTGATATGCTCCAATCCGGAAAAGTGCTTGAGGTCAATGCCTTTCCCGGAGGAAAAGGTCTACTCGAATTGTATGGGATAGCGGTTGGTAATATCGTTATGGACCAACTGGAGAAGGAACTGCTGGGGATGCCAAAACCGCTGCTTCGAGAGCAAAAGTTATTATGACACAACGCGAAAATCAATGGCACGACATATATAAATATTATAATGGATGTCTTGAATCGGTAGAGGTGCTTGATATTTTCACTCGGGAAAAGTATACACTGTCGACAAGAGAGTTAATTGAATTTCGACCTGAAAGTCCGGATTTTATTCTATCTATTCCCCATTCCGGTGTTTTGCTGCCAACTCAATATAAGGACCATTTTGAGCTCAATTCAAAATCCCTGATAGAAATCGATTTTTTCAGCGATATTATTTTTGAGCCTACCGGGGGACTTCAGGTTATTTCCAGACTTACCCCACTTTTTATAAACATGAACCGGCCCAGGGAAGGTTCCCGGTCCGAGTATCTTCCCAGGCACCTTACTAACTCCTCGACAGAGTATTACAGCATCGATGACGAACTTATCCTGCAAAAATCGTACGCACCATTAGAGAAAGAGAGCATACTGCAATACTATGATCTCTACCATGGCCTTTTATCGTCACTCATCGAATATCAGAAACGCAATATGGGTTATGCGCTTCTGATTGATGGACATTCAATGACATCGGTTGGTCTTGGCCGGGCTCATGATAAGGGACAGGAACGAGATAATTTCGTAGTGGGAACGCTGGATGATACTTCCGCCCACCCGGCGATTATTTTGGCATTTGTTGAGACCCTCAGGCAGGGCATCGGACATCATGGTCTGGGATTAACGGTTTCTAAAAATGACCCTTATTCCGGCGGTTTTATCACCCGCATACATGGCAACCCGGGAAGAGATGCACATGCCATACAGATCGAGGTGACTATGGGTACCTATATGTACGAACCCGTAGAGAAGGATAGAGTGAAACGATTCGCCTTGAAGCAGCACCGTGTGCACGTTGTACAGGATATCTTAAGCCAGGCAATAACATCTGCCTGTGATGCAGCCGGACGTATCTATTCTCAGTAAGCAAGGTATCTAATAACCCCACGTACAAGCATTTATATTCGACCAGTTTAACGAAATGTAAAGGTGAATTTCCATAGAGCCAATTCAGGACAAAGCATAGAGTATGAGAAAGATTTTTACGCAACCAGCGACTCGTAAGATGCCAGAGGTCACGAGCCCAGACTTTCTTAATCTGGAAGCGCTCAGTAATCCGGCTAAAGACCGTTACAATATTGATAAACGTTTAAATCAGTTCAGATTTAACGGGCACCAAGCCCAAGAATCTCTATCTAACAGATAACGATTGGCACCTTGAAATATCAATTGTGGCGTGATACCCTGATGACGGATGATGCCGTAAAAGCATAAGCGCAAGCTATTGATTAAACAGGCGATCAGTGAAATATGCATGTACGAAAAAGCATGGATGAGCGGAGTCAAACACTGACTTTAATCAAGCAGTTAAATATCATCAGAAATATAATAAATATCCTGGCTCTGGACGAGGAGACTGAAATCGCCTTGCAGCCGGCAATCGATTATCTAGTTAATGAAGCCAGGATTGCTGATATCTGTATTGTGTGGAATCATGAACCTGTGTCCGGAGTTTTGATAGCGCAGGCCGTGTCCGGTATAGATGCTGACGCTTTAGCCATGGTTAAAATACCCTCCTCCGAAGGAATAATCGGGAGAGTGTTTCAGTCGGGGAGACGTGTATTGTATCCAGAAGACAGGGACATAACGGGCACAGAAGCCGGTAATCTAACTCTATTCGATGTCGGAATTCAAGGCTTGGGTAATCCGGTATCAGTTGTCTGGCTGCCCCTGGTTGTGAAGAAAAGAAAGTATGGCGTGCTGACATTCCTGGATCTTGCGAGTAGAGGCGGGTTTGCTCAAAGAGATGCCGAATATTTTCAGGTCATGGCCGGTTTGCTTGCCATGGCAATGGAAAAAGACGACCTGGTTAAAGAACTGAACGCCAAAGAGGTATCGGATAGCATTAACCGTTATAGAACGACGTTGATCACTACTCTGGCCCATGAGATGCGCACTCCACTGGTTTCAATTAAGGGTTACTCAACAGCATTACTTATGGAAGATGCTGTTTTTACACCTGAGGTGCAGCGGGAGTTTTTAGAAATCATCGATAGGGAATCCGACACTCTTGAAGGACTGATTTCTGAATATCTAGAATCGTCCTCAATTGATGTAGGGAAGATGCAATTAAGCCTTCAACCGGTCAGGTTACCCCGCCTGGCAGCTAAGGTCGCTGGAGAGATAGGACGCCGCTCCCCCAAACATGCCCTGATTGTAGATTTCCCCCCGGAATTCCCCTTGATCGATGCTGACCCCGAACGGATTCTTCAGGTGCTTCGTCAATTATTGGACAACGCCACTAAATACTCGCCTAAAGGCGGCATGGTTATCATACAGGGGAAAGTGGAGGAGAAAAAGGCTGTCATCAGTGTAGCCGATGAGGGAGTGGGCATCGCCCCGGAAGACCTGCACCATCTATTTGATAGGTTTTTCCGCGCCAAATCGAACTCCCGTACCCAGATTCTGGGGACTGGATTAGGGCTACCCATAAGCAAGGCTATTATCGAAGCCCACGGGGGAAGCATCTGGGCGGAAAGCCATCCGGGACAGGGGAGCAGATTTTACTTCACTTTACCCCTCAAGGCGCGGGGACCAAATCAGCATCATATAAGGGAACTGCCATCAAAGAGAAAATATTAATCATTGAAGACCAGCAACAGGTGATACACCTGGTATCCGCAGTATTGCGAGCGGTCGGCTATAATGTGATACATGCGGTCAACCCGGAGAAGGGTATCGAAGACGCAGCTCTGGAGCAACCCGCTCTCGTGTTGCTTGACATCATGTTCCCCCGGGGTCCTGATGGTTTTACCGTGTGCCGTCGCATACGCGAGTTCTCGGACGTTCCCATTATAATAATCACAGCCAAAGTCCATGAGGAAGACAAGCTGCGCGGTTTTGATGCCGGGGCTGATGACTACCTGACAAAACCGTTCAGTTCAAAAGAGCTGGTAGCGCGAGTGCGGGCAGTCTTAAGGCGTGCCCAGCGCCCGGATGAAAAAATCACTACACCCTTAAAATGCGGAGACCTGGTCATCAATTTCGCCCGGCAGAGCGTGGAAACCAACGGTAAGAGAGTTTCATTAACCCGCACTGAATACGCCCTCCTGTGTCAACTTGCCCATAATCCCAACCGTGTCATGGTACACCAGGAACTGCTGACCGCTGTATGGGGACAGGAATACCGGGATGATATCGACTATCTACGAGCTTATATACACTACCTCAGGATGAAACTGGAAAAAAATCCTGCGAACCCGGAATACATCATTACGTCACCCGGTACGGGCTATATGCTGGTCTGTCCTGATAAAGAATAAATAAATCCGGGTGCGCTAACCGCTCTACTTCTCTTTTTATCTTCTGCTTTCCCCGTTTTTTGGTTTGATGGACCGGACTATTTTTCATGTTTTTTTCATGAATTCCGAGATATTTTTATGAGATTTTCATCACCTTCAGGCTATAATGCCGGTAACGCTAGTCTTAATAGAATATTACCCGGTGGGAGGTAAATGAGACGAGATGAGCAGAAGTTCGTTGGAAAAAAGCAAGGACAGGTATAAACAAGAACCGGCAGTGTCTGTACCCCGCCTGCTGGATCCCACCAGCACCGTTGATTCTATAGTGACAAAAGCACTGGAGGCATCAACTCGCAAATTAGGTCTGGCTGATTCGGAGGCATGTTTGGACTGTTTGAAGAGATGTGAATACCCAGCGTTTAACTACTATTGTTATTATCTCGCCAGAGAGTTGGGCGAAGTCCTGGGTTCCTGGAGTAACAATATCAAGGCCATTTATGCCTGCAGCTATGATGAAGCGGTTAATGGAGAAGACTCCTGTGAAAAATCAACAGCTTTCTTACTCATTCACATTATAATCCTGGTAGCTCAAAAGAAAAAAGCCCTGGATGTTTTAATGGATGCAATTGACAGAGCCATGGTACAGCGGCACCAGCAAATGCTGGGGCTTAAAAAACTAAAACATGCGCTGGATGCCCAGGTGATTGATGATGCGGATATTAAAAACCGCACCGGGTATGCCGCATTACTCAGGTCCGTTTACCAGCCTCCAATCCGGGTATGGCAAAACAGCCCTGATATTTGACACCCGAGATGGCGTTCGTCCAAGGCAAGCTCCCGCATAATATGCCCTGTCTGAAGGCGAAAGACCAGCAATATATCACTTTGCAGGAGAGTCATATACATGCAAGTAACAGAAAAGGGGAAAAGTGCAAACCTGCTTTCAAGTTTGCAGGAGATTCAGCGAGAATTCGGATACCTCCCGGAGAAGAGTCTAAGGGAAATCGCTGTAAAGCTTGATATACCGCTTATCGATGTTTGCAGCGTCGCTACTTTTTACAAGTCGTTCAGCCTGAAGCCCAGGGGGCGTTACCATGTTAAAGTTTGCCTTGGAACGGCTTGTCATGTCCGGGGTTCCAATGGAATCCTCCGCGAGGTGGAGAAAAGGCTCGGTATTAGTCCCGGGGAAACCAGCCCGGATGGCAAATTCTCGCTGGAAACAGTGATGTGCCTCGGCTGCTGCGCGATAGGCCCAGTAATGGTAGTGAACAATAAATATTACGGACAGATGACTTCCGTAAAAATAGAGAGGATATTGAAACCACTGGTGAGCGGCAATGTATAGTAAAACGAATTTAAAGCGAATATGCAATATCAACGATTTGCAAAGTCTGCGAACGGAATTAAATCAAAAAGCAACCTCGCAAATACCCTGCATTTCGGTATGCGGCGGTACTGGCTGTCACGCTGCCGGGAGCGAGGAGCTCAAAGATGCTTTCATCCATGAAATCGAAATTCGCGGGCTACAAGAAAAGGTACGGGTTAAGGAAACCGGCTGTCATGGTTTCTGCGAACGCGGGCCGATTGTGGTTATCCAGCCCGAGAAGATTTTCTATCAGCAGGTAACACCAGAGGACGTGCCGGAGATTATCTCAGAGACGATAATCAAGGGCAATATCATTGAGCGCCTGCTCTATGCGGACCCTATTACCGGTAAAAAAATCGTTCATGAAAATGATGTCCCATTCTATAACAGGCAGATGCGGATTGTGCTGGGAGCTAACGGCGATGTCAACCCAGCGGAAATTGTAGATTATATTGCTATAGGGGGATACGCGGCTCTGGGTAAGGCTCTTTCCCTTATGTCTCCGGATAATATAATTGCCGAAATAAAGCAGGCTGGACTGTGCGGACGCGGCGGTGCCGGTTTTTCTACAGGAGATAAGTGGGAGCTTTGCCGTAAAGCTAAGGGCGATATTAAATACGTAATTTGTAATGGAGATGAAGGTGAGATCGGAAGAGCACACGTCTGAACTCCAGTCACCG
>CAZIQW010000024.1:6802-12699 GCA_964541585.1 uncultured Dehalococcoidales bacterium
AATGGAGATGAAGGTGACCCCGGGGCTTACATGGACCGCAGCGTTCTGGAAGGCAACCCTCATGCGGTTATTGAGGGTATGATAATCGGAGGATATGCTATCGGAGCTGGTGAAGGCATCATCTACGTGCGGGATGAATATCCGCTGGCCGTCCGGCACTGCCAGTTGGCGATTACTCAGGCAGAAGAATGTGGGCTGTTGGGAAACAATATAATGGGTTCCGGCTTCAGTTTTGATGTGAAAATTTCCATGGGTGCAGGTGCTTTTGTCTGTGGGGAAGAGACAGCCCTTATCGCTTCAATCGAAGGTAAAAGAGGTACCCCCAGGCAAAGACCTCCTTTCCCAGCCCAGAAGGGACTGTGGAATAAACCTACCAATATCAATAACGTCGAGACCTGGGCGACCATTCCTGTAATAATCAAAAAGGGATCAACCTGGTATCAAACCATAGGGACCGCAAAAAGCAAGGGTACCAAGATATTTTCTCTGGTGGGGAAGATAAACAATACGGGGCTCGTTGAGGTTCCGCTGGGCATGACACTGCGCGAGATTGTCCATGATATTGGTGGTGGCATCCCCAGGGGTAGGAGGCTTAAAGCGATCCAGACCGGCGGACCTTCCGGAGGCTGTGTGCCGGCTTCGCTGATTGATTTACCCATTGACTATGAGAGCTTGAAGCAAGCCGGGACCATCATGGGTTCAGGCGGTATGATAGTGATGGATGAGAATACCTGTATGGTAGACATTGCCCGCTATTATGTTAGTTTTCTTAATGACGAGTCCTGTGGCAAATGCCTGTCCTGCCGGGAAGGAACCCGTAAAATGCTGGATATACTTACTGACATCACGGAGGGAAGAGGCAGAGAAGGCGATATCGAACTGCTTGAGGAGCTGGCGCACACCATAAAAGATGTTTCGCTCTGTGGTCTCGGGCAAACGGCGGGTAATCCGGTTCTATCCAGTATCCGCTATTTCCGTGAGGAATATGAAGAACACATTAAAAAGCACCATTGCCGGGCCGGCGTATGTAAGGCCCTGGTCAAATCAACCTGCCAGAATGCCTGTCCGGCAGGTATAGATGTGCCCCGTTATATCCGGGCAATCCTGGATGACAAGCCTGATGAAGCGATCGCGGTAATCAGGGAAAAGGTCCCCTTCCCCGCCGTGCTTGGCTACGTATGCCTGCATTTTTGTGAATCAAAATGCCGCCGGGGAGAGTTGGATGAACCGCTCGCAATTAAAATGCTCAAGCGCTATGCAGCGGACCATGATACCGGTACCTGGAAAAAGAAGTCCCGGAAGCTGCCGCCTACCGGGAAAAAGGTGGCAGTGATAGGTTCGGGGCCGGCAGGACTGACCGCAGCTTATTATCTGGCCAGGCTGGGGCACAGTGTGACCGTCTTTGAGGCGGCGCCTGTAACCGGCGGTATGATGCGGCTGGGGATACCGGAATTCCGCCTGCCCAGAGAAGTGCTGGACAGAGAGATTGAGGAAATAAAAACGACCGGTGTGGAGATAAAGATTAATTCCGGGGTAGAGTCGCTCGACAAGCTGTTTGAGCAGGGCTATAACGCAATTTTTATCGGTATCGGTGCCTATCGCAGCCGGGATATGGGGATAGATGGTGAAGATAACGCAGCGGTAATGAATGGTATTGATTTCTTAAGGGACGTGCACCTGGACGGCAAGACTAATCTCGGCGAGAAAGTACTGGTAATCGGCGGAGGCAATGCTGCTATTGATGCCTCACGGACCGCTCTTCGCCTGGGTGCCGGAGAAGTCGCTATTGCGTACCGCCGAACACAGGGCGCAATGCCCGCCAGCCCCGAGGAAGTTAAGGAAGCCCTCGAAGAGGGTGTCAAAATTAATTACATGGTAACGCCTGTCAGGATTATCAGTAATAATGGCAGATTGAAGGTGGAGTTTGTCAGGATGGAGCCAGGCCGCACCGATGAAACTGGAAGGCGACAACCTATCCCCATCGAAGGCAGCGAATTTTTCGGGGAATATGACACCATAATTAAAAATATTGGCGATCTTCCCGCTGTCCCTGCCAGCTATGGTTTGTCGGTAGAGAAATGGGGAGGCATTAAGGTTGATACCGAAACCCTGGCAACCTCGAGAGAAGGCGTCTTTGCCGGCGGCGATGTGGTCACCGGGCCAGCCTCCGTGATAGAGGCGATTGCGGCCGGACGGCAGGCTGCGGTATCAATTGATAAGTATCTCGGGGGCAAAGGAGACATCGAAGAACATCTGGCGTCTCCGGAAAAGGTATCCTCCTTCACCATTGGAGAAGGAGAAAAACACCGTCCGAAAGCCGGGATGCTGGCACTCGATAAAAGGAATGGATTCTCTCTCGTGGAGCTTGGTTTTGATCATGCTGCTGCGCTCGAAGAAGCGGGGCGCTGCCTGAGGTGCGATTTAGAGGAGCACTAGGCCGCCGCAAGTAAGTGAGGAAAATCGATGATAAATCTGAGAATCAACGGTCTGGATGTACAGGCTGAGGAATGGTGGAGCCTCCTGGAAACATCCAGGTTTTACGGAATGGAGATACCTACACTTTGCCACCATGACGGACTCTCGGAGTGGGGAGGCTGCCGTCTCTGTGTCGTTGAGATCGGCGAGGGGGCAAACACCAAACTGGTAAGCTCCTGCACTTACCCGGCTACACCGGGTTTGGTTGTCAGGACTCACTCACAAAAGGTGATTGCTGCCAGAAAGATGATGGTTGAGCTCCTGTTATCAATTTGCCCGTCTTCTAAAACCGTTCAGGACCTTGCTTCGCAGCTTGGCGTTCAGAAAGTGAGATTTAAGGTGGAGCAGGGAGACTGTATCTACTGCGGATTATGTGTCCGGATGTGTGCGGAACAAATGGACGGCAGGGCTATAGGTTTTATCAACAGGGGTGGTAGTATCAAGATAACGACCCCGTTTGATATCCAGTCTGACGTATGCCGTCGTTGCGGCGCCTGTATGTATATCTGTCCCGCCTGCCAGCTGCGGTGTCAGGGTCCGGAACCACCGGGCGTTATCTGCGGGAGCTGTCTTAATCTGGAACCCACCTGTACCGATTTCTATGAGGACCAGATGTGTTATATGGGCGGTGCTGGTGGCTGCGGTACATGTATCAGGGAGCCCCAAAATACCAGGTAACAAAATGATTATATAAGCAATAAATATATTATGTGTGAACACCAAAAAGGAGAATCGCTATGGCACTATCAAGAATAAACTCATCCGCGGCTACATTGACAAAAAACAGAACCGAAGGTTCGGTATCACCGATCAGCGGCATGTGCGTCACCTGCGTAGATGGTTGTGTTGGCATGTGCGAAATAGGTAAGTCCGCCTACCGGGGGGCAGAGGCTATTTACCCGCAGCCTTTCGGCATCATCACTACTGCTTCGGAAAAGAACTACCCTGTAGACCTGTCCCACTTTTCTATTTTAGGCACCGTTATCGGTGCCACAGGGCTGGAGGACAGTTCGGAAAAAGCTATCTTCTCCAATGTCAACCTGGAAAGTGAGTACGGGCGTAATGGCGTGATAAAAACAAAATTGCCGATTATCATTGGGGGTATGGGCTCGACGGCCATTGCCAAGAACAACTGGGAGGGGCTAGCCATTGGCGCGGCCATATCCGGTATCCCGCTTACCATCGGTGAAAATGTCTGCGGTATGGACATGTCGGCCAAAATCGTCGACAGGAAAGTAGTCGATTCCCCGGAACTGATTAAGCGGATAAGTCTTTATAAAAACTGGCAGCAAGACGGATACGGCACTGTGATTGTTCAGGCCAATATCGAAGATACGATGCTGGGAGTCCAGGAATATGCTATCACCCAGCTGGGAATCGAGGATGTTGAACTCAAATGGGGGCAGGGAGCCAAAGATATTGGCGGCGAGGTTAAGATTGAAGACATTGAAAAGGCCCGGACTCTCAAGAAGCGGGGTTATATCCTGGTGCCCGACCCAGATTCTGAGATAGTATCCAAGGCTTTTGAGCAGGGAAGATTCAAGGAGTTCGAGCGGCACTCCAGGGTAGGTATGGTGTCTGAAGAATCTTTCTTGAAGAGAATAGAGGAGTTGCGTAAAGCAGGCGCAAAACGTATCTCTCTGAAGACCGGGGCTTACCGGCCAGCCGACCTGGCAAGGGCTTTGAAATTCTGCACTGAAGCCAAGTTAGATCTTTTAACGGTTGATGCAGCGGGCGGCGGCACCGGTATGAGTCCCTGGAGAATGATGAACGAATGGGGTATTCCGGGAGTGCCTTTGTGGTCGCTGTTATACCAATATGCGGATAAACTTGCTGGGAAAAAGGAGCAACTGCCGGCTATCTCTATCGCGGGCGGATTTGTCTTTGAAGACCAGGTATTCAAGGGGCTCGCTTTAGGTGCCCCCCATGTAAAATTCATCACTATGGCCAGGGCTCCCCTGGCTTCGGCAATGGTCGGCAAGACCATCGGCAAACGCATGAAGGAAAATCAGGTTCCAGTGTATATCGAAAGGTTCGGTACAACACCCGAGGAAGTATTCGTGACAGCATCAGAGTTAAAGCAAAAATTCGGCAGCGACTTTGAAAAGATCCCGACGGGAGCTATGGGCCTATATACCTATCTGCAACGAGTAGGCCAGGGTCTGCGTCAGATGATGGCCGGGTCCAGGAAGTTCGCCCTGCAATATATCACCAGGGATGATATCACTGCATTGACTGAAGAGGCAGCCAAAGTAAGCGGCATACAGTATGTGACCGACATAGACCAGAACGAAGTGGAGAAAATACTGGATTCCTAGTTAACTGCTGGAGATTACGATGGGATTTGATACTCAAGAGGTTGAGCGTAACACTCTTGCGATACTTAATGCGCTGGAAGACTCATCAAAAGCTGTCGGTTCCATCACCATTACCCGACGGTTAAAAGACAAGGGAGTCAGACTTAGCGAACGGGCTGTGAGGTATCATCTCAAACTGATGGATACCAGGGGCCTGACCCGGCTTGTTGGTAGAAGAGACGGCAGGATAATAACAGGCCTCGGTCAGGCTGAGTTAAAAAAGGCCATGGTTACCCGTAAAGTGGGTTTTGCCCTGTCAAGGATAGAGATGTTGGCTTTCCGCACTAGTTTCAACCCGGATAAACGCGCCGGTCTCATTCCGGTAAATGTCTCCCTCTTCATGAAGGACGACTTTAACAAAGCCCTCGAAATCATGATGCCTGTTTACCAGGCGGGTCTTTGCATTAGTAACCTGGTAGCGGTAGCGCACGAAGGAGAGACTATCGGCGACATGATAGTTCCTGAAGGTAAAATCGGTTTGGGTACGGTATGTAGTATTGTCGTTAATGGCACATTATTGAAAGCGGGCGTGCCGATAGATTCAAAATTCGGCGGCATATTGCAGATACGGAATCGAAATCCCTTCCGCTTCGTCGAACTCATCCATTATGCTGGTAGTTCTCTTGACCCCACCGAAATATTTATTAGAGCAAAAATGACATCTGTATCCAAAGTTGCCAAAGACGGAAATGGTGAAATACTGGCAAATTATCGTGAGATACCTGCCATGTGTCGGGTTCTAGCTGAGGAAGTGAAAGAAAAGCTTGGAGAAGCCAATATAGGGGGCATTCTATTAATGGGAAATGTAAGCGAGCAGGTGTGTGAGATCCCAATAGAGCTTAATCGGATTGGTATTGTTTTGATAGGTGGTTTGAATCCAGTGGCAGCAGCCGCAGAAGCTGGAATATTAAGTGAAAGCTATGCTATGAGTACCGTTGTTGATTACCAGAAACTAATGAAAATTTCCGATATCAGGTGATTAAGTAGTTATCAATTCTATGTATATTATCGGAAATTTTCAGATCGGAAGAGCACACGTCTGAACTCCAGTCACCGCTCATTATC
>CAZIQW010000025.1:0-12629 GCA_964541585.1 uncultured Dehalococcoidales bacterium
CACCCTATCCTACACTCTTTCCCTACACGACGCTCTTCCGATCTGGCCCATGAAAGCCTTCAAGGATGCCGGGATACAGATAACTATTGCCGGAAATGATACTTCGGCTACTTATACCGGGAAACGGAACAAAGCCAGTTTTCGGGCTGATACCACACCGGAAAAAATTAACGTACAGGACTATGATGTTATTTACATACCCGGCGGCTATGCACCGGACAAAATGCGCCTGCACCAATCGATGATAGACCTGGTGAAGAAATTTCAAGATGCCGGGAAGATAATAGCGTCTATTTGTCACGGTCCGCAGCTGCTGATTTCTGCCGGACTGGTGAAGGGCCGCAAAATGACCTCGTGGCCCTCAGTTGCTGTAGATTTGAAGAACGCCGGGGCAACCTTTGTTGACGAGCCGGTAGTAATAGACGGCAATTTAATCACTTCGCGTAAGCCGGATGACATACCACAGTTCAATAAAGCTGTAATCGCGGCGGTCCAAAAATCAGCGGCAATGGCCGGGACGGCATAATAAATCCGGACAAGCATACTGTAAGCCAATCCGGAAACCCTTTGAAAGGATGCGGTGAGGGAGAGTGGTGGAGGAAAAGAATCAGAGGCTGGAAGAAATATGCGTCGGCCTGACGGCGTTATTCTCCATAACCGTCGTGCTGATTATCTCCCTGGTCCCACTTTCGCCCGGTTGGCTATTCACACTCTATACATCCGACCTGATAGTATGCCTGGTGTTCGCGTGGGAGTTTGTCCGCCGGTTAATGAAAAGCCCTCAAAAAGCCAATTTTGGTAAATACCACGGTTATGAAATAATCGCGATAGTCCCGGCAATAGCTTTTTACCCTTTTTTGGCGCTATCAGGCATGGCCGCGATACTGAGAGCCGTACGCCTGGTGCGAGTAGCCTGTATCGTGTACGGGACTAACCGTATCATGAGAAGGAGCCGTATACTTCAGCTTGCCATGAAAACTCTAAGAATGATATAATCTCTATGACGCTGAGGGATCGTCTAGCGGTAGGACACATGACTCTGGATCATGGTGCGGAGGTTCGAATCCTCCTCCCTCAGCCATTCCTCCACCGCTGAAGCAAATTTTATCAGGTTTATATCCCATTGAAGCTCTGTCTTGCCGAGACGGTAAAAGTATTCTTTTTGAAACACAGAAGGGCTTGTTATGTCTTTTAACCTGATATGTTACTATCGCAGGCGCTAATCGTTTCTCTACTACAAAGCGTGCCTGCAGTTTGAGAAACGGCGTATGTTCGTGATAAGATTTCATAAACGAATCTCAGGAGGATAAACATGCTGCAAATCTCCCAATTATGGAAGTCCAATATAATTGTATTCATCAGCAGCTTCTGCGTGATGGTGATAGAGCTTATAGCCGCAAGATTCCTGGCTCCATATATCGGAGTCTCTCTTTATACCTGGACCAGCATTATCGGAGTAATCCTGGCGGGTATCGCCATCGGAAATTATATTGGGGGGAAAATAGCAGACAGATATCCGCATCCGTCAATATTGACGTCGATATTCCTGGTCGGCAGTTTAGCTACGATATGCATTCTGCCATTCGGGCGAATGGTGGCAACAGCCGACTGGTTTTCCGAGCTACCGTTGATGCTGAACTACTCTTTAACCACAGTCTGTATCTTCTTCATCCCGGCGGTAATTCTCAGTATGGTTTCGCCCCTGGTAATCAAGCTTAGTCTTCCGGACGTCAAGAAGACCGGAGGAGTGGTGGGGACGGTATATGCTTTTTCTACTGCCGGGGCTATTCTGGGTACTTTCGCCACCGGATTTTATCTAATTCTCTGGTTTGGTATTCAATCCATCATCTGGCTGGTAGCCGTCATATTAATCGTTACCGGAATACTGGCCTGGTTTGCCTGGAAAATTCCCAATAGATGGAAGGCAACTGCAGTCAATGCGGCCACCTGGGGAATAGCGGGGGTAGTGATAATCAGCTCAATCGTTGCCTTTCAGTTCAGAGGGGCATGGCAAGAAGACTACACTGTTGAGTCTAACTACTACACCATCAAGGTTGAAGACAGCGGGACCATGAAAATGTTGATACTCGATCATCTGGTCCACAGCTTTGTCAATGTAAACGATCCCACGGCAATTGTGTACGGCTATCAGAAGAATTTTATCGAGAGGGTCAGCTATTATATGAGAGACAACCCGGCGCCGCGGATATTGCATATGGGTGGTGGGGGTTACACTTTCCCCAGATATCTGGAAGCATTGTACCCTGAGGTTGTCAATGAGGTGATTGAGATAGATCCGGAGGTAACCCGGATTACTTACAGCGAGCTGGGGTTATCTCCTGATACCAGCATTGTAACGTACAATGAGGATGCGCGGCGCTTCCTGATGAAAAGGGGCTCGCGGGAAAAATATGATATTATCGTCGGTGATGTATTCAATGACGTCTCGACTCCCTACCACCTGACGACAGTCGAATTCCAGCAGTTAGTGAAATCGAACCTGAGCGAGAATGGAATTTACATGATTAACATCATTGATGATTTTCAGAAAGGCAGATACATGCCGTCCGTCATTTTGACCTTACAACAGGTTTTCGAACACGTAACTCTTTTTGCTCCGACAGAGGGTTATACGGTATTGAGACTCGGCACCTTTGTGGTTGTGGCTTCCGATAAAGAATTCGATAGTGACGATTATTTTACTTTTCTCAAGGAGACCGGCATCAACATACCGGCCGGTACTCCTTACAGTGAAGCTGTACTGCACGATTACCTGTCGACAAGAGACCCTATACTGCTGACTGATGATTATGCACCGACAGATATCCTGGTAGCGCCGACAATCGAATTCAGATTAAAGACCCAGAACTACCAGTATTAGTATAACCTGAGCGGTAGAGTGAAGAAGAATGCTATCAGGGAAAACCGCGTATTGAGACAATCGCCATCCAGTCTTCCGGTACCCGGCTTTCTTCGGCAGGGGATGGGTGGTAACGGATTTGATATGCAGTCTCCAGAGCACTCAAAGAAGAGCTTGACTTAGTCTGTCATAATCGTTATATTAATTCATACATTAATTATTCAATCTTGATATAAAACCATCAGGAGTAAATTATCCCGGCGCCGGAGAGGCCGGGAGACCGGCTATAAAGAAAGATGAGCTTCAAAAATTGAAAACAGATGAGACGAAAAATATGAAACCTGTTGACAGCAGTAGAGGTCAAGATGGTGTCGACCAATCAATGCCTCTTTTCAGCGACCTGGCGAACAGTTCGCCTGCGGGCATTTATATAATCCAGGATGGAAAAATCCGGTACGTAAATTCCCGGATGGAAAAGATATCGGGCTACAGCAAAGAAGAGCTGCTGGGGACTGATTATTTAACCCGTGTTCATCCTGAGGATAGAGATGAGGTAAGGAATAGTACCCTGAAAAGCCTCAAAGGTGATTTTAAAGGTCAATATCATCCCTGTGAATACCGTATTATAGATAAAGAAGGTAAGGTAAGGCGAGTACTGGAGACAGTGGCTCCGGTTATCTATGAAGGGAAAAAATCGACCCTGGGCAATTTGATGGATATTACAGAATTTTATCTGGCCAGAGAGGCGCTAAGGGAATCAAATCAGCGTCTTGTTGATATCCTTCAATTTTTCCCTGACCCGACTTTAGCAATAGATAGCAAGGGAAAAGTCATTATTTGGAACCGGGCGATGGAAAAATTTTCAGGGGTTCCGGCGAAAGATATGCTGGGGAAGAGCGACTACCGGCGTGTTTTAACTTCTCACGATGAAAATCGTCCTATCCTCGCCAATCTGGCTATTTCCCCTGACCCGGAATTGGAACGTCGCTATGCCAATCTTGAACGACACGGAGATGTAATTTCAGGCGACATATATATCAAACATCCGAACGAAGCAAGGACTTATATATCCACCAGGGCTTCTGTTTTGCGTGATTTAAAGGGTAAGATTATCGGGGCGATTGAGACGATACGAGATGTTACCGAGCACAAGGAAATGGAGAACGATTTAGAAAAAGCCAAAGAAGCAGCCGAAGCGGCGACCCGGGCAAAAAGCAACTTCCTGGCCCACATGAGCCATGAAATACGTACTCCGATGAATGCAATAGCCGGTTTGACCCATCTGGCACTGAAGACCGATTTATCCCCAAAACAGAGGGACTACCTGATGAAAATACAGTCCTCGGCGAATTCCCTGATGAATATTATTAACGATATTCTGGATTTGTCCAGGATAGAAGCAGGCAAGGTTGAGATAGAAGCTACGAATTTTCGCCTGGACAATATACTAGGCAATCTTGTGGACATGTTTTCCGCTAAAGCAAAAGAAAAGGGACTGGGAATCTGCTTGAGAACAGAACCGGACGTGCCGCGTGCCCTGGAAGGTGATTCACTACGCATAGGGCAATTGCTGGTAAACCTGGTGAGTAACGCGGTGAAATTTACCGAATCAGGGGAAATCACAATATCAACCGAAGTGATAGCCAGGGATGGCAATCAGGTCAAACTCCGATTTTCGGTGCGCGATACCGGTATCGGCATGACCGAAGAGCAGCAGGCGAAGCTTTTTAAGCCCTTTACTCAGGCGGACAGTTCAATAACCAGGAGATACGGCGGCACCGGTCTGGGGCTGAATATCTGCAAACAGCTGATCGATCTCATGGGGGGAGAAATCAGTCTGGAAAGCAAGCCGGGTGCAGGAAGCACCTTCTCATTTACTCTGACGCTGGGGGTCCAGCCTGAAAATCATCGAAATGGAAAAGTGGTGCCAGATGCCCTGAGCAATCTTGAAGTTCTGGTAGTTGATGATAATCCCGAAGCTGAAGAACTATTGCAGCAAATGATTACAGATATGTCCTTCAGGGTAACAGTTGTAAATTCAGGAATAGCAGCGTTGAAGGAGCTGGAAAACCCCAATCATTCCTATGATCTGGTATTACTTGACTGGCGCATGCCGGACATGGACGGTTTTGAGACCGCACGCAGAATCAGGAGTCTGTTACACTTAACCAAAATGCCCAAAATATTCATCATCACAGCTTATGGTCGTGAAGAGGCGATGCATCAGGCTAAAGAACTCGGACTGGATGCTTTCCTGGTGAAACCGGTAGGATATTCGGTGCTTTTCAATGCAATCATGGACTCTTTTTTTCAAGAAGCAGGAAAAAGTAAGAACAGCCAGGTTCAAAACGGAGAAACGGAGAAGCTCCGGGGGGCGCGTGTCCTGGTTGTTGAGGATAATGAAATCAATCAGCAGGTTGCCAAAGAGTTGTTGGAAGGGTTCGGGTTAAAAGTGGAAATAGCGGAAAATGGACGGCAATCACTGGAGATGCTAAAACGGGAAACGGGGACCTTTAACGCAGTGTTAATGGATTTGCAGATGCCCGAAATGGATGGTTATGAGGCTACTGCCAAAATTCGAGAAAAGTACGATTTTAGCTTTCTGCCCATAATTGCGATGACGGCCCATGCTCTGGATACCGAGATTCAACATTGTTTAGAAATCGGCATGAACGATTACGTCACGAAACCCGTAGACCCCGGGAAGCTGAGAGAGACACTTGAGCGCTGGATTAAACCCCAATCATTACCGGCCGCGTCAACTCCGGAGGAGAAAGCACCTTCGGACGTAACCACCACGGATTTGCCGGAGTCTCTCCCCGGTATTGACGTACAATCTGCGCTAGAAAGATTGATGGGTAACCGTAAATTATTTAACAGGCTGCTAGGAAATTTTTTAAATGAATATGCGAATGCAGCAGAGCAGATTCGAAGCTCTCTTGGCAGTGAGGATTCGGAGTCGGCCAGGCGCCTTGTCCATACATTCAAAGGCGTATCCGGAAATCTTTCCGCCACAGAGCTTTATGCCATAGCCGTAGCCCTTGAAACTGAAATCCGAAATGGAAACCGGGAGGCTGCGGCGGACCTGCTGGTGCAGCTAGAAGAAGCTTTTAAAACGCTAAAGGAAGCGGCAGTACGTTCTTCATCAGGAGAAGAATCAGGAAACTGGAGAACCGGAACGGCTGACAAGGCTGAGGTTGATAACCAACTGCTGGCTCAGGTTATTCAGGAGATGGATAAGAGTTTGCAGAAACATAGTTTAAGTGCCAGGAATAAGTTTAATCTTCTTAGAGAAAATATACCCGGGAAAGAATACAGCGAAATTCTAAAGCAAGTTGAAAATTGCCTGGAGTGTCTGGATTATAAAGGGGCCAGAATATATCTGAACAATCTTGCACTAAAACTAAACGTACTAATGGAATAGCGGAGGATATTGTATATGAATACAGTCAAACCGACTATCCTGGTTGTGGATGATACAATATCGAACATTGAAGTTCTTGATGAAGTGCTGGGCTCTGAGTACGAAATTATCTTTGCCACTAACGGGAAAGAAGCCCTGGATATTGCACTGGAACAGGCGCCGGACCTTATTCTACTGGATATAATCATGCCGGAGATGGATGGGTATGAGGTCTGTACCCGGCTCAAGGAAGACACGCGGACCCGTGAAATTCCTGTAATTTTTATCACCGCAATGGATTTGGAAGAAGATGAATCCAGGGGGTTAAACATCGGAGCCATCGACTATATTACCAAACCAATACGTCCTCCTATAGTGAAAGCCAGGGTGCGCAACCATCTTGAGTTAAAAAGCTACCGGGACTCTCTGAAGACACTGTCAATTATTGACGGACTGACCCGTATCCCCAACAGGATGCGGTTTGACGAAATCTTATCTCACGAATGGCTCCGTTCGAGGCGTAACCTGACTCCGCTGTCACTCCTCATGATGGATATCGATTTTTTCAAATCCTATAACGACCACTACGGACATCTGGCGGGCGATGATTGCTTACGCAAGGTGGCACAAGGATTAAACGAAATTGGCAGACGACCGGCAGACCTTCTGGCACGCTATGGCGGTGAAGAATTTGTTCTCCTGCTTCCGGAAACAGATGCTGAGGGAGTTCTCTGGATGACCAACAGCGTCCAGGAAAGAATAAAGGTTCTTAATTTGCCTCATGCCTTTTCTTCCGTATCTAATCGTATTACCTTGAGCATCGGGGTAGCGACAATGATTGCGACAGATCAACAAAAACCTGACGACCTGGTACAGAAAGCAGATAAATTGCTTTATGAAGCAAAGCTTAACGGACGTAACCAGGCAAGATACAAATAATCATCAAAATCAGAGTGCCGCATTATCAGATTCAGAGATAATACGCATATCCTGAGGGTTGAGGCGGTATCTATATTAAATTTCCGGGAATAGAATCAAGGTCAGAGGCGGGGACGCCTGTGCCATGATTCCAGAGGTTCAATTCAGTAGAAAAACAAGCTAACCGGTATTCAACAAAATATATCATACCGGCCCAATTACTGTCATTCCGACCTCCGAGCCGGAATCTACCCGTCTTCTTTTCCCGTTCCTCCCTCAGGATAAGAGCCTGACCCCTGACCCTTCCTTGACAGGGTGAGGGACTTCTAAATCCCCCTGAATCCCCCTTATCAATAAGGGGGAATATTGGAGATACCCTTTGCCCGCTCGAAGCGGGCGGTAGACCCCAGCGAAAGCTGGGGTGACATAATAATAATGCCGGGGTGATAATGGTGAGCCGGGATGACCAGGCATTTAAGCTTCCGCTTACTAATCTGATACAGGCACCAGTGACACCCGGAAACTTGAAACGGGCTCATAAGACACAGACAAATTTGTTATATTAAATAAATAGGATAAAATAATAACAGGTCAAGAATTATGGAAAGAATAAAAGTTATGGTAGTGGATGACCATCCGGCGTTCCGGGACGGTCTATCCCGGCTACTGGAGGAAGAGCTGGATTTGCAGGTGGTGAGCACTCCAGAAGACGGTGAGGAGGCGGTGCAAAAGGCAAAAGAGCTTAAGCCGGATGTAATCATCATGGATATATCCATGCCCCGGATGAACGGTCTAGATGCCGCCAAAGAAATCAAAGCCATCTGTCCGGAAATCGGCATCCTGATGGTTAGCGCCTATAATTATCAATCTTACATAATGGCAGCGCTAAAGGCAGGGGCCGCCGGATATTTACTGAAGAATGCACCTCTGCAGGAGATTATCAGAGCCATTCGTCTGGTGTATACGGGGGATGCCGTTTTCGATATGAAAATTACCAGCGGTCTTATCCGCCGTCTGGCAGAGGATAAAACAGAAAAACGACGGAACCTGGAAGAACTGCATCCCCGGGAGCTCCAAATTCTTACCCTGGTTGCCAAGGGGATAGGAAACAAAGAAATCAGCAATCATCTGGACATCAGCGAGCGTACAGTCCAGACGCATCTGGTAAATATTTTCCGAAAGTTGGAGGTGAGCTCCCGTACCGAGGCCGTATTGCGGGCTTTGAAGGAAGGCTGGATTTCCCTGGATGACCTGCCCAGCCATTATGAGTAAAAACCACAGCTAATTACTCTCAGATACCCAGTTCCTCTCCTACCAGCACCAGGTTAATCCGGTCCTTATTACCGCCCATAGCTCCTTCGATAATTACAGTGTAATGACAGATTCTCCAATCATTAGAGCAGTCGGCGCAAACACCGGTCTTGACACAGGGCAGCTCACCAAAATGCTCCGCCCGGTGTTTCCGGAAATGTCTTCTGGCGTTCAAGGGAGCCGCCACATTCCGGATGCGCAGCAGGGCTTCATTCACATCCCTGACCAGCTTGTTGACACCGGCTACTACGATTACTTTGTCCGGCCCGTATAACATCGGGGCCACCCGGTTCCCCACACCATCAGTATTGACCAACTTGCCGTCCAGGGTAACGGCGTTGGAACCGGACAAAAAAACATCCGCTGAAAAAGCTTCCCGGCATTTCCTATTCCGTTCTTCCGGAGTAAAAGCAAAGGAACCATCCTCTTTTCTTTCAAGCGGGTAAATTACCGGATTCCGGCGGCACTTCTGCAATTCCTCAACTATACCTATCTGGTCAATAGTGACCGAGTCGCCGCGTACCACTCTGGCTCCGGGCGGTATCATATCGAGAAGTGTGTTCCGAGCATCCCGACACGAGGATACATATTGAGCGTTAATATTTCTTTTCCTGAACTGTTTCACTGCGATGCGGGCGCGCTCTTCGGCATACCATCTCTTTTCCTGGCTGAGGTCTGTTTCGTTTACCATGTCATGTTCCTCCCGGAATTATCCAACTGCCCGGTTACATGATAGCGGAAATAGCGCCGGTTATCCAGGGTATGGTGATGCTTAGTATCAGTTTCGTTTGCAGTGGTGAAGACCAACTACAATACGCAGAAAAAATCATGTGTTTGAGGGAAATAATTAAGTATAAAAGCTCAACCTTTACCTGTACCGGAAGACCGATAATATAAATATGGGGACAGATTGGAAGTTAAGGAACAGGAGGTTTTCGCATGGGACTGGTATTAGCATTATTGATTCTAGCCATCATCGCTGCGATTTTGGGTTTTGGAGGGCTTGCCTCAGGCATAGCCAGTATCGCGATGATTCTCTTCTGGATTTTCCTGGGTCTCTTAATCATCGGTGTTATTATCAGGCTGGTACGCGGAAGCTGGTGGTATTGAGAGTATCTGTGGAGTGACCGGGAAGTATATTCAAAGGATAAATGTAATCAAGGTCGTTCGACAGGCCATTCGGCTTGTTCGGGCCAGTTATGCTTGTCAAAACCGGGGGACTTCTTCAGGACCTTTTTATCTACTTTCAGGGAATAGGTCTTGTCCTCCATGTTAAATGTCAGTGCATCCAGAGGCACGGCGAAGAACTTGTCACCGATACCGGCAAACCCCCCGGAAGAGATTACCACATAAGAAACGATTCCGCAGGTGAGGTCGATTACAATTTCCTCTATTTTTCCCAGTTCCTTCCCCTGCGGATTGATCACTCTGTTGCCAATTATGGTAGTTGCCGTAATTTTCCGCGGATTTATCCCGTTATCCGCTTTATCATCACTGTACGCAGTGTGAATCCCTTTCGGAGCGATGTTTTTGCATTCTGTTTGCTGCATATATCCTGTCCCAGCCCATCAAGTATCAGGTATCTTTAGAAAATACCCGGGAAAATACCTGCTCATAGCCAATTATAATTCATCAACTTGCTGATTAAATCAGTTGAAATATGTAATGAAAATACAGCGTTTTATCCTGAATATATCTACCGGATATTGGTTCCGGAAAAGCGCCCGGGCAATTCCTCCCATAGTTATAATTTGAATAGGGGGACAATTTACGTCCGGCGCTCATCAGGCAGACAGGAATTTAACCAGGGGGGTGGGGAATGGAGGCTCTAAAGAAAGTAACACAAATAAAAGACCGGATTCTGGATATTGGAATAATCAAGTTTGTAATGCGTGTTTTTCAAGAATTCGGAGTTGATGGTGGAACAAACCTGGCTGCCGGGATTTCCTACTATGCATTTTTAGCCATGTTCCCGCTGATTCTGGCATTTATCGGTCTGCTCGGTTTCTTTTTACCATCAGGTATGATACAGGAACAGCTGTTTGGTTTTTTCCGGGATAACATACCCGGTGCGGTGAACGTATTGGAGGGGAACATCCAGAATGTCATCAATTTGAGGGGTACGCTGGGAATAATCGGGATACTGGGGCTGTTGTGGGCCGGGAGCGGGGTAATATCCGCCGTGAGTAATGCTATAAACAGAGCCTGGGATATTCAAAAAGAGATACCGTTTTATTTAAAAAAACCACGGGATATCGGCCTGACAATCGGGCTCGGTCTGTTGTTTTTTCTTTCTCTGGGCTCCGTGATAATTTTCAATTATGTACCGGTAGAAGGTATTCCGATAATCGGTTCAGAGTTAGCCCAGGCTCTTCTCAGGGTTATCGCCTTTTTTGTTGCCTGGAGTATTTTCTTAATTTTATTCAAGGTGATACCGAATACCAGAACCTACTGGCGCTATGTATGGTTTGGCTCTCTGGTGACCGCGGTGCTATTTGAAATCGGAAGGGCTTTAATATTCTTTTACCTGAATAATTTCGTTAACTACCAGATGGTATACGGCTCCATCGCTTCCGTTATCGCCCTGCTGGTATGGATATACTATTCGGCTATTATTGTCATTATCGGGGCAGAGTTAACGGCTGAATACGGACGGATGCGCCGGGGAATCGGCCGGGGACTTCATTCTCACTCAACTACCTGAACTTCCGGGCCAGTCCTAAAAATGATTATTTTAAAGATTGGATGAATTTCTCAAACGCTTTCAGTCCGGGCCCGTCGCCGGCAATATGTCCAGCGGCATCCACAGTCAATCCCCATTTAGTTTTAAGACCTTCCCTGCATTCCGGCCGTTCAGGACCCGAATGCCAGTCCCGGCAGCAGGCTGGCTTAAAGTTGTGTATAAGACAGAGACGCTGCTTCTTATCCGAGGAATCCGTTAAAAAGATGCAAGCGCGGTCTCTATGACGTATGAGGATACTCCGGGTTCCGGGCCACCGGTGGTCGGTGTACTTTTCCAGGAAATTTTCCCAGCTTACTCCCAGTTTATCTGCGATATCCCGTGCCTCAGATAACGTAAGATGCGGCTGAAATTTTGCACAACATGTCCCACAACGTAAACAGGGGAATTCCTCTAATTTTAGTTGACAAAGATGCTGCCTGGTATTCAGGTCGCCGATAATGGTTCCTCCAAACACCGTGCAAAATTAATTCCGGTATCTTTTATCTTTTATAAAGAAGCGGTATTTTCTTTTATCTGAGCAGTCTGCTTCTTGCGGTTATCAATTGCATCCAGATCGCAGGTATAGCCGCACTGCAAGCACTGCTCGTACCGGCCATAATAATCTGCACTTAAATAGATGTTGCCTCCGCATTTGGGGCACTGTTTGTGGGTTAACATACCTTTTCTCTGATTTCTCCTAAAACAAAATTTGCTTTTCTGAATAAACCGTCTATTTTCTGTTTCCGGTCAATATTATTGGTGACTCTATTTATATTCTAATAACTTATAACGAAAATAACTGATAAATGTTAGGCCGATTGTCATGTCACGATACGATGATATGATAAATAGGCGTAAAGCATTTGTCAATTTCTTATGCGAGATACAATATCGAACAAGCAATCACCTTCCGGTCGACCACTGTATTATTTTAAATTAGTGACTTTTATCAAATAGTGACATATAACACATAGTGATATTTATCACATATTATATACCATAATAAAGCAATTGACAACAGGTAAATTTTACGATAAAAAAATCCCCTTTCATGTTTATCATGAAAGGGGATTGAATACGGAATATCGAAGATTATTCTTTAACTTTATAAATTTTACAAAGCATGGTCTTGGTAAGGGCTCCGCCGAACCCTGAAGAGCTCGGGTGGCCGGTGGGAATCAACTGGTTGACGTTCAGGTCCCAGATACCGTAGAAATTAGGCGCTTTGCCCTCGGTCTCGGGCAGCCACCATCCGTGTAAAGCATGGGCTGTCTTCGGATGCATGGTAGGGGTAATCTTTAACTTTCGCTTGACCTTCCCCCTGACCCCTTCAATCCAGACCCATTCTCCTTCCTGGAGGCCCAACTAGATCGGAAGAGCGTCGTGTAGGGAAAGAGTGTAGGATAGGGTGGGGG
>CAZIQW010000026.1:0-11576 GCA_964541585.1 uncultured Dehalococcoidales bacterium
ACCCACACCCTATCCTACACTCTTTCCCTACACGACGCTCTTCCGATCTTTCGCAAGACACATAAAGGAACCCGAAGAGGAAAAGCTCAGTCAGGCAATACCGTTGTTTTCGGAAGTTTTGGATTACAGGCGATGGAGAATGCCTGGATAACTGACAGGCAGATTGAAGCGGCGAGGCGGGCGATTACCCGTTATATTCGTCGCGGCGGTCATGTATGGATTCGGATATTTCCGGATAAATCGGTAACCAAGAAACCGGCTGAGACCCGTATGGGCGGAGGTAAAGGTTCTCCGGACCATTGGGTGGCTGTGGTCAAAGCCGGAAGGATTATGTTCGAAATGGCAGGGGTTGAAGAACCTGTGGCTAAAGAAGCTATGCGGTTGGCTGCCAATAAACTGCCCATCAGCACCAGATTTGTAACCAAGGAAATTGAGACAGCTGTAGGGGCAGTATAAGAGAAAGAATTCGAAATTCGAAATATCATTGAAATTCGAATTATAACGTGAGGTATTTTGCCGTGAAAATAGAAGAAATGAGGGCGCTCAGTATCGTCGAGCTAAACAAAAAGATAAATGATGCTCATCAGGAGCTGTTTAATCTACGCTTTCGGTTGTCTACGCGACAGCTGGTGAATCATCGTGAACTGCCGAAAGTAAAAAAGGAAATAGCCCGGCTGGAAACCATCAAGCAAGAGAAACAATTAAAGCAATAATAGGCCAGGAATAACCTGGAGATATATCAAAATAAGAGTATACCGGACTTACATAGTGAGGAATTTATATGGCAGGAAAACATAAGGTTAGACTGGGTCGTGTTATTAAAGACAAGATGGATAAGACAGTAGTGGTGAAAGTGGAGGTATCCGATCATCATCCGCTGTATCATAAAACCATCAGGAGAGCTGTCAGGTATAAAGCCCACGACGAAAACAAAGAAAGCAAAGTTGGAGACCTGGTAAAGATAGTGGAAACTCGTCCGGTCTCTCGCGAAAAGAGATGGCGGGTCGCTGAGATCGTGGTCAAGAGCGAAGTAGTCGAATTAAAACCTGAAGAAATTTAACATAAGGATATATTGCCCGGAGTGAGAGACGGTTAATGCTCTTCTCGATACTCCAGACACTAAACTCGAAGAGGTTTATCATGATTCAACATTATACAAGGTTAAAGGTAGGAGATAACACCGGCGCTCGTTCTCTAATGTGTATGACCGTGCTGGGTGGCAGTGGAAGACAGTATGCTTCCGTAGGGGATATCATTGTTTGTGCCGTTAAGAAAGCCATTCCGAATGGAATGGTGAAGAAGGGTGAAGTGGTAAAGGCAGTAGTTGTACGTTGTTCTAAACCTTATCTGCGCCCGGATGGTTCTTTCATTCGCTTTGACGAAAATGCAGCAGTAATCCTGGCGGACGGCAATAACCCTAAAGGGACGCGTATATTTGGCCCGGTAGCCCGTGAACTCAGAGAGAAGAATTTTACCAAAATCATATCTCTGGCACCTGAGGTATTGTAAAAGGAGAGAAGGATAGTTTCAGGTTTTTAGTTGTGAATTATGAGCGGGGAAAAGGATGGATTTTTTCTCTGGCAGGGATAGGATCAAGGGAATCGCGAGTAAGTTTGTAATGACGAGTAAAATGGACTAGAAGCTGGAAACTGGAGACCATTATGAAGATTAAGAAAAATGATACGGTCCTGGTTATCGCCGGGAAGGATAAAGGAAAAAAGGGAAAAGTGCGGTATGCTTTTCCGGATAATGAAAGAGTCATGGTCGAAGGCGTCAATATGATAAAAAAGCACGCCAAAGCAAAACAGCAAGTCAGACAGGCCGGGATAATAGAGCGTGAAGCACCTATCAGTGTAACAAACGTAATGTATTTATGCGGTAAGTGCAACAAGCCCACCAGAATTGGATATCGCGTCTTGCAGGACGGCCGCAAGGCCAGATTTTGCCGAGCTTGCGGTGAGGTGGTTGAGTAATGTCAGCATTAAAAGAGAGATATAAGAAAGAAGTAGTTTCGCTCATGATGGAGCGTATGGAATATAAAAATGTAATGCAGGTGCCCCGTCTGGAAAAGATTGTATTGAATATCGGCCTGGGGGAAGCTATTGCCAATGCTAAGGCTCTGGAAGCAGGAGAGGCTGATTTAACGGCCATTTCCGGGCAGCATCCGGTGATTACCCGTTCCAAGAGATCAATCTCCGCCTTCAGGTTAAGAACCGGAATGGCGATAGGGGCCAAGGTTACCCTGCGCGGACAGCGAATGTGGGATTTCCTTGAGAAGCTGATGACCATAACGCTGCCCCGGGTAAGGGAGTTTCAAGGAGTTTCGCGCAACGCTTTTGACGGGCGTGGAAATTATACCCTGGGATTTAAAGAGCAGATAGTATTTCCTGAGATAGAGTTCGATAAAGTAGATAAACTTAGGGGTCTGGAAGTAGTTATTGTGACAACCGCAAATACCGATGAAGAGGGCAGGACTCTACTGGAATTACTGGGAATGCCTTTTGTTAAGGAGTAGAGCGGAAGATTCGAAATTCAAAATACGAAATACTGAATAATAGCTGGTGAAAATACTTTTATCTACTTTTAGAAACTATTATTTTGAGTTTGGGATTTGGGAGAAATATGGCAAAGAAATCAAAAATTGTAAAATCTGAACGTCCGGCAAAATTTAAAGTGCAACAGCATAATCGCTGTCAAATATGCGGTAGACCGCGTGCTTACATGCGAAGGTTCGGTACCTGCAGGATTTGCTTTCGCAGACTAGCTCTCACAGGCCAGATTCCTGGAGTGAGAAAATCAAGCTGGTAATTTAAACTGGCTAAGGGGGAGTCATGATTATTACCGATCAAATTGGGGATATGTTAACCCGTATACGGAATGCCGTAATAGTGAGACATGATACAGTTCAAATGCCGGCTTCGAAATTAAAGATAGCGGTTTTGAAAATCCTGAAAGAAGAAGGGTTCATCAGTGATTTCGAACTGATTAAAGGGAAGCCGGAACGGCAGATTAAGATTCGTCTTAAATATGGTGATAATAATAAATCGATTATCAGCGGAATTGAGCGAGTCAGCAAGCCGGGACTAAGGATATATGCTCAACATAATGAGATACCCAGGGTATACGGCGGTGTGGGTATTGCAATTATGTCCACACCTAAGGGAGTAATTACAGGGCAGCAGGCCCGGCGGCATAAGGTAGGCGGTGAAGTAATTTGCTACGTATGGTAATTAAAGGTAAAATTCAAAAATCAAAAGGCAAAATTGAAATTCAAAATCAAAAACGTTCTATTAATAATTTTGGATTTTGACCTTTGACTTTTGAGTTAGGGGAGATATATGTCTAGAATAGGTCGTTTGCCGATATCCGTACCACCGGGAGTTACGGTAAATATAGAAGAAAGCCAGGTTAAAGTGGCCGGGCCCAGAGGTGAGATCAGCCAGTCAATCGCACCGGATATTCAGATTAAGATGGATGAAGGCAAGTTGATTGTAGAGCGGCCTAACGATAAAAAGGAGATACGGGCTCTACATGGTCTGACACGGGCATTATTAAACAATATGGTAACCGGAGTGACCACAGGATGGGAGAAAAACCTGGAAATCGTTGGAGTAGGTTTCCGGGCTGAAAAGGTAGGCGAGAAAATCGTGCTTCGTGTTGGTTTTTCTCACACCGTTGAGGTAACGCCGGTACCAGGCATTACATTAGCTTTGGATGGCCCGAACCGCATTAAGGTCCAGGGTATCAATAAAGAAATCGTGGGTCAAATGGCAGCCGAGATTCGTGGCATTCGTCCGCCGGACGCCTACAAAGGTAAAGGCATCCGTTATGTCGGCGAGAGAGTGCGCATTAAACCGGGCAAAGCGGGTAAAGCTGTAGGTAAGGGGAAATAATGAAAAGTAATACACCTAGATTAGCACGTACTAGAAGACACGAGCGGGTACGCTCTAAAGTTAAGGGTACAACGGATAGGCCAAGATTATCGGTATTCCGAAGCCTGAACCACATCTATGCTCAGGTTATTGACGATACCCAGGGCCGGACAATAGTGTCAGCATCAACTCTGGATCTGGGTAATTCAGACAGTCTGGAAGGAAAAGCCAAAAAGTCCCTTGCTGAGCTGGTTGGCCAGTCTGTTGCCAAAAGAGCCATGGAAAAGGGTGTGCAGCAGGTGGTATTTGATAGAGGGGGCTACAAGTATATTGGCAGAGTACAGGCTTTGGCGGATGCAGCTCGTAAAGAAGGATTAAAGTTTTAAACTGTCCGGATATGATTCTTACCCGTAACCGGAACTTGGAAACAGGGACTAGAAACTAGGAGAAGACAGGTGAAAGAGGTAATTAGCAAGATAGACCCGACAGGGTTAACTTTAAACGACAAACTGATTTATATAAACCGTGTGGCCAAGGTGGTCAAAGGGGGCAAAAGGCTCAGATTTAGTGCCTTGATTGTGACCGGTGACGCCAGCGGACATGTCGGTGTTGGTGTCGGGAAAGCCAATGAAGTGCCTGAGGCCATCAGTAAAGCTGGGGCAGTTGCCAGAAAAAGTCTCATAAAAGTCGCGCTCCGGGAAAATACCATACCACATGAAATAGAGGTAAAATACGGGGCGGCCAAAGTGTTACTTAAACCTGCTGCTCCGGGTACCGGTGTCATTGCCGGCGGCAGCATTCGAGCGGTACTAGAATCGGCTGGAGTTAAAGATGTCTTAACCAAGTCAATGGGCAGCTCCAATAGAGTTAATGTGGCCAGAGCCACGTTACTGGCTCTCCGGAGCTTAAGGCTACCGGAGGAGGAGTTAGCGAAGCGTAAAGCAATTGCTAAACCCGTTCCTGTCGCTGAACCTGGTAAAGATATTGAGGAGGCAGTGACCAGTGGCTAAATTGCGAATTACTTTAGTTAAAAGCGGTAACGGTTATAATATCGATCAGGTGTGCACCTTGAAAACTCTGGGTTTACGGAAAATAAACCAATCGGTAGTTCGAGAAGATTCTCCTTGCCTGAGAGGGCAGGTTATGAAGGTAAAGCATCTGGTTATGGTAGAGGAAGAAGCAAATGCAGCAGAATGAACTATACCCGGCACCGGGTTCTCAGAAAAGTAGAAAGCGAGTAGGTCGTGGAAACGGTAGCGGCCACGGAACTTACAGCGGGCGCGGAGCCAAAGGCCAGAAGTCTCGTTCGGGCGTCCAGATATTGAGAGGGTTTGAGGGCGGTCAATTACCCATAATTAAAAGACTGCCCAGGAAACGCGGTTTTCATAATATGTTTAAAATAGAATACAGCCCGGTTAATATCGGCGCGTTGAACCAGTTTGAATCAGGAACCGAGATTAACCCTGAAATGTTACTCAAAGCGGGATTGATTGATACGCTGGCTCGTCCGGTAAAAATATTGGCCGGAGGAGAAATCCAAAATGCCGTCACTGTTAAGGCAAATAAATTTTCAGAGGCCGCAAAAGCTAAAATCGAAGCGGCTGGAGGCAAGGTAGAAGAGATTTGAGCAGTAAACCTACTCAAAGCAGGCCCAGGCTGATACAGGCTATGTTGGACGCCTTCAGCCTGCCTGATTTAAGACGTCGAATTCTATTTGTTATCGGCATTCTGATACTGTTTCGTTTGATAGCGCATATCCCTCTTCCGGGTGTTGACCTGGACAGGATGGCTGATTTGTTTCAGTCCACTCCTTTACTGGGTATGCTGGATTTATTCAGCGGAGGCGCTCTCAGGAATTTTAGTGTTGCGGCTATGGGAGTTTATCCCTACATTACGGCTACTATCATTATGACGATTTTGGTCCCGGTTATTCCCCAGCTTCGCGCGCTTTCTATGGAAGGCGAGTCGGGCAAGAATAAGATTAACATGATTTCTCACTGGTTGGTTATCCCGCTGGGTGCACTTCAGGCGTATGGTCAGATTACCTTTTTAACCAGTAAGGGAGTCATTGAACCCTTTATGGCCGGACATGTTCTGGCTACCATGATTATTTCCATGGTCGCCGGCACGATATTTTTAATCTGGCTGGGTGAGTTGATTACCGAACACGGCATTGGCAACGGTATCTCTATCATTATTTTTGGTGGAATTGTAGCCGGTTTCCCTGAATTAATCGGACAGGCGGGTTTGCTGGCTCCGGGTAATATTATCGGAATTCTGGCATTCGGCCTGATATTACTGGCGACTATCGTTCTCATAGTCTATTTTACCGAAGCCCATCGCCGGATACCGGTACAGTATGCCAAGAGTGTATTTCGCGGCGGACGTATGTACAAGCAGTCCGGTGCAACCCATATTCCTCTCAGGGTTAACACCGCCGGAATGATTCCACTGATTTTTGCCATGTCGTTAGTGCTATTTCCCGGTATCGTGGCGAGCTATTTTCAGGGTCCTGAAGGTGCCCCCAATTTTGCTAACACCATTATGGCATGGTTTAATCCCGGTACTCCTCCTCCCATTGGGATATTTTACTGGGGCTTATATTTCCTGTTGACCATCGGATTTGCTTTCTTCTACACGATGATCATTTTCCAGCAGCAAGATCTGCCCGGTGTTTTACAGAAACAGGGTGGTTTCATACCCGGTATTCGTCCCGGTTCTCAAACCAAGAAATACCTGGATAGTGTAATCGGTCATATTACCTGGGGCGGTGCTCTGTTCCTGGGAGTTGTGGCTGTAGTACCATTTGTTGCGCAGGTTATCACTGGTATCCAGCTAACTTTCTCCAGCATGGGACTGATTATTGTGGTCGGCGTGGTACTGGATACAATGAAACAGCTTGAAGCGCAGCTGGTAATGCGCAAGTATGAAGGATTTATAAAATAGAAATAAAGGAGTAAAATTCGAAATTCCAAATTCCAAACAGGAAACTAATCCGCAGCGTAATTCTGTTTAGAAGTTATTATTCAGGATTTCGAATTTAAAAGAACTATGTATATTGTATTACTTGGAGCTCCCGGTGCGGGTAAAGGAACACAAGCATCTTTGTTGACTCAGAGTTTAAATCTGGCGCATGTTGCCTCCGGGGATTTGTTCCGTCAGGCTCTGTCGAAAGGGACTGAGCTGGGTCTCCAGGCAAAATCCTACATGGAGAAAGGTCAGCTGGTTCCTAATGAGATAACTATTAAAATGGTTCTCGAAAGAATCCAATCTCCGGATTGTACGGGAGGCATACTCCTTGATGGATTTCCCCGTAATGTTGAGCAGGCCCAAGCGCTGGATGAAGCCCTGGAGAAGCAGGGTAAGATGATAGATAAAGCGGTATACATAAAGGTATCCGAAGCTGAACTTTTAAAGAGGCTTACCGGCCGCTGGATTTGCCGTCAATGCCAGACGCCGTATCATGAAGTTAATTCACCGCCCAGAGTAAAGGGTCAGTGCGATAAGTGTGGTGGGGAGCTTTATCAGCGAGCGGATGATAACACAGAGACCATAAAGAAACGGCTGGAGGTATTTTTTGCGGAAACCGCGCCTTTAATTGATTACTATGCCAATACCGGGAAGCTGCTTGAAGTACAGGGCGAAGGTACCACGGAAGAAATACGTGACAGGATAATATCTACATTAAAAGCAAATAGTTAGGTATGGAGATAAGGATTCTAACTGAATTTTAAAATATTTGGTACTATTTTAAAATTCGAGTTTCAAGATTAGAAGATGATTGATTAATGGCTATAAATATTAAATCAGAACGGGAAATTGCCATCATGCGGCAAGCCGGGAAAATAGTAGGTACGGTTCTGGCTATTCTAGTTGAAGCTGTAAAGCCGGGCATAAAAACTAAAGATCTGGATGCGATTGCAGCCAGAGAGATAAAACGGATGGGCGGTACACCTTCCTTTAAAGGCTATAGAGGTTATCCTGCCAATCTGTGCGTTTCGGTAAATGAAGAAATAGTACACGGCATACCCGGAGATAGGGTTCTGGAGGAAGGCGATCTGGTTTCTCTGGATTTAGGGGCTGTTTATCGGGGATTTCAGGGAGATGCGGCAAGAACCGTCGGAGTGGGTAATATCAGCGCGAACGTCAGAGCCTTAATGGAGGCGACAGAAGGAGCCCTTAAGGCCGGTATCGAGATGGCTCGAGACCAGAATAGATTAGGGGATATATCCTCCGCGATTCAAAATTACGCCGAATCCAGAGGCTATTTTGTGGTGCGGGAATATACCGGACACGGGATTGGACGGATGATGCACGAAGAGCCGATGATACCCAATTTCGGAACTCCCGGGACCGGGCCGGTTTTAAGAAAAGGCATGACGCTGGCAATTGAGCCGATGTTGAACATTGGAGATTGGCGGACGCGTGTTAAGGATAATAAATGGACGGTAGTTACCGCTGACGGCAGCCTTTCAGCGCACTTTGAAAATACAATCGTGATATGCGAAGGCGAACCCGAGATATTGACGGTAAAATAGTAAATAAGGAGTAAAATTACAAATAAAAAGTCTCAAATAATAAACTATGCTTATGAGTTTAGAGATTTGTCATTTAGAGTTTGTTTGTGATTTAAAATTTGTAACGTATGCCTAAGAAAGAGGCGATAGAAGTTGAAGGTACGGTAGTAGAGGCTTTACCCAACGCTGTGTTCTGGGTAGAGCTGGCTAACGGACACCGGGTGTTAGCTCATATTTCAGGAAGAATGAGAATGCACTATATTCGGATACTTCCCGGAGACAGGGTATTGATTGAGCTGTCGCCCTATGATTTATCCAGAGGCCGGATAACATATCGATTGGAATGAAGAAAACTGGATAAATCATGTTTATTTGTTGTACAATATAATGTTGCGTCAAAAAAAATAAATTAAAAGATTGAGAAAGATAAAACATGAAAGTCAGGACTTCAGTAAAAACCAGATGTGAAAAATGCCGAATTATTAAGCGGCATGGAACGGTGAGAGTAATTTGCACTAACCCCAAGCATAAGCAAAAACAGGGTTAGTTTTCGGACGGACAAGGAGGAAATCGATGCCACGTATAGCAGGGGTAGATATTCCCCGTAATAAGCAGATATGGGTCTCGCTGCAATACCTGTACGGTGTTGGCCCGACCAATAGTAAAAAAATTCTGAACCAGGCTAATGTAAAGCCGGAAATTAAAGCGGATGATCTTACTGAAGAAGAGATAAATAAAATCCGTGAAGTCATCGACCGTGAGGTTCTGGTTGAAGGTGATCTCAGGAAAGAAACCAATCTCAGTATACGGCGTTTGATAGAGATAGGCAGCTATCGTGGTACCCGGCATCGTCGTAGTTTACCGGTCCGGGGGCAGAGAACGCGCACGAACGGCCGGACTCGAAGAGGGACCAGAAAGACAGTTGCCGGACGCGGCCAGAAGCGCGGAGCAACTAAGAAGTAATAAAGGAGTAAATTCGAAATTCTAAATTCGAAATACAAAACAAATACAGAGCACTAAATACGAATGTTCCAAACGTTTTGTTCATTAGAAAGCTGAATTTAGAATTTTTAGTTTATACAGAGATTCAGGAGGAGCGAATGCCCAAGCAGGCTAAATCTAAAGGGAGAAGAAGAGAGCGCAAGTCAATTGCCAACGGCAAGGCATTTATACAATCGACCTTTAATAACACTATTGTAACGCTTGCCGATACCCAGGGGAACGTCATATCCTGGGGGAGCTCGGGTGCATCCGGGTTTAAAGGCTCAAGAAAGGGTACACCTTATGCAGCGCAGCTAGCAGCCCATGAAGCAGCGCGTAAAGCTATGGAACATGGTTTGCGTCAGATAGAAGTTTTTGTGAAAGGTCCGGGAAGCGGTCGGGAGGCGGCCATTCGCTCTCTTCAGAGTTCCGGATTGTATATAACCGGCATACGGGATTTAACCCCGGTGCCTCATAACGGTTGTCGTCCACCAAAGAGACGGAGAGTATAGGGAGAAGAAATGGCAAGATTTATTGGACCGGTATGTAGATTATGCCGCCGGAGCGGCGACAAGTTGATGCTAAAGGGAGACCGCTGTGTAGGTCCCAAGTGTGCTATAGATAGGCGTGCCAAACCCCCGGGGCAGCATCTGGCCCAGCGCCGCCGTCTTTCGGATAGAGCTATTCAGTTGAGAGAAAAGCAGAAAGCCAAGTACGAGTACGGGCTTTATGAAAGACAGTTTAAACGATTTTTCAACGCCGCCGAGAAGCAAGTTGGAGTTACTGGCGATAACCTGGTAGTTTTGTTGGAGCGTCGGTTAGATAATGTGGTGTATAAACTGGGTTTTGCGGATAATCGTTCGCAGGCCCGTCAGATTGTCTTGCACGGACATATACTGGTCAATGACCATAAAGTCAATATACCCTCTTATCTGGTTAATAAGGGTGATACTATCAAATGGAGAGAGGGAAGCAAGAAGACTGAATACTACAAGATAATCGCTGACATAATTAAGTCAAAGACCGTTCCTGCCTGGCTGAGTCTGGACAGGGAAAAATTAGAAGGACAGGTTATTTCGTTGCCGTCATCTGAAGTGATTGAAGCCAAATTTGAACCAACCAGCGTTGTCGAATGGTACTCCAGGTAATAATCACGAATTATAAATAAATATAAAAATACAAGTTAAGGGTACCAAATCTCAAACCGGATATTGGCTTCGGGACAAGTTTTTGATTTGAGATTTGGAATATATTCAGGGAGGTAGCACCTTGTCTCCACTATCAGCACCTCGAATTGAGTGTATAGAAAGTAGGGGTAATTTCAGCCGTTTTTCCATTGAACCCCTGGAGAAAGGGATGAGTATAACTTTAGGAAACGCTTTACGGCGAATGCTTCTGGGTTATTTACCGGGAGCTGCTGTGACATCGGTTAAAATTGAAGGAATACAGCATGAATTTTCTACAATTCCTGATGTTAAAGAAGACACCATAGAGTTTTTACTGAACATAAAGTCTATTAGGCTTAAAGCTAACACCACCCGTCCCGGCAAGTTGATACTCGAAGTTGCCAGGGAAGGTGAAGTGTATGCCTCAGATATTGTTGCTACGGACGATTTTGAAATCGTCAATCCGGAGCAATATCTGGCAACCCTTGATTCGCCGAATGCCAGCCTGAATGTTGAATTAAACGTTGAAATCGGAGAGGGATACCGGCAGGCAGACAGCAACGCCAATCTACCGATTGGAGTAATTCCGGTGGATGCAATATTTACGCCTATACGGAAAGTAAACTTTGCTATTGAGCCAATGCACGTCGGGAGAGAGACCAGTCGCGAGCGTATGTACCTGGAAGTCTGGACGGATGGAACGATTACGCCTACTAATGCCGTTAGTCTTAGCGCTGACTTGCTGGTGCAGCAATTGGTACCCTTCGTTAACCTGGCGCAGGTGGCACAGACTCAGGTTGAGAGAAAATCGGTTGCCCCCGTCATTCCGGATGAAAAGTATAATATGCCGGTAGAGGAACTGGATTTATCTGTAAGAACGATGAACAGTCTGAGAAGAGGCGGTATCACTACCGTAGGCGAACTGGTGTCCAGGGGTGAAAAGGAATTGCTTTCTCTGAGGAACTTCGGACAGAAATCCCGGCTGGAAGTAGAAGAACGTCTTAAATCATTGGGCTAGATCGGAAGAGCGTCGTGTAGGG